>DASQEG010000710.1:0-3595 GCA_035633775.1 Bryobacteraceae bacterium | reverse complement strand
GTTTGATCTTTTGCTGTACCTCATCGAGAACGCCGGCGTACCCATTCCTCATGGCAAACTGCTCCAGGCGGTTTGGGGTCCCGACTACGGCGGCGAAGTGGAGTATTTGAGGACGTTCGTCAATCGGCTTCGGAAGAAGATCGAAGCGGATCCGAGCAGCCCCCAACACCTGGTCACGGAGCCGTGGGTCGGCTACAGGTTCCAGGCATGACCGCCATGCGTACGCACCCGGGGAAGCGCAGTCCGGAAGAACTCCTGAGGCAAGTACAGGCCGAAGAGCGCGGAGCGAGACGTGGACAGCTGAAGATAATCCTCGGGTATGCCTCGGGCGTTGGCAAGTCGCAGCGAATGCTGGCCGAGGGCAGACGTCGCCAAATGCGGGGACAGGATGTTGTTGTCGGCGCGATTCAGCCGTCGCTCCCGTGTGACGCACAGAAACTGCTGACTCAGCTCGAAGTCATACCAGAGCGTCTGGTGTCGGGCAAACCTGTGATGGACCTCGACGCGATACTGCGCCGACGTCCTGCTGTATGCATGATCGACGGTCTGGCTTATGACAATCCTCCAGGATTCAGGCACCAAAAGCGCTGGCAGGACGTGGAGGAAATCCTGTCGGCCGGCATCTCGGTCCTAACTTCCCTCAACCTTCAATACATCGAGGAGCATCGCGAGCAAGTTGAACGGATTTCGGGTAAGCGGGTCACGACCACCGTACCCGTCGACTTCATTCGTGAAGCGGACGAGCTAGAGATTGTGGATGCTTCCGCTGATGCAGGCAGCGCCACGAGCGCCCACAATACTTCAGGTTCAGGTCCCTCGCAACAGCAGAAGCTGCAAGCGTTGCGTGAGATCGCGTTGCTCCTTGCGGCCGATGTCGTTGATCGGCAGCTTACGAAGTACCTGCAGCTTGAAGGATTGCAGACGCATTGGGGCACTCACGAGAGAATCCTGGTCTGCATCACGCCCCGTTCAGATGCATTGACGATCATAAAGAGCGGTCAACGCGATTCGACCAGGGTTCATGGCGAGCTATACGTTGTGTATGTACGGCAGGCCGAACTCAGCGCCACAGATCAGACTGCTCTCGATGGAAGCCTGGATCTTGCACGACAGGCTGGTGCACAGATTCATGTCCTCGAAGGCGAGGACCCGATCGAAGCCATCGGTAATTTCGCCCGGTCGCAAGGTATCACGCAGATCTTCATCGGTCATTCCAGGCAGGAGAGCTGGCGCACCCACTGGTTCGGTGATCCGGTGGATCGCTTGATCCGGTCCGTCAAAGGCATCGATATTCAAGTGTTCCCCCATGTTGGCACACGGAAATGAGCAAGGGACGCCTCAAGATTTACCTCGGCTACGCGGCAGGCGTAGGCAAGACGTATCAGATGCTTGGCGAAGGGCAGGCTCTCAAGGCTAAGGGTGTCGACGTCGTGATCGGATACTTTGAGCCGCATGGGCGCGACGATACCATCGCCAAAACAAAGGGTCTGGAGACGATCTCCAGAAGAAACCTCGAATACCGCGGGTCCACGTTTGAAGAGATGGACCTGGCTGCGATTCTTGCGCGCAAACCGCAGGTATGTCTGGTCGATGAATTTGCCCACACGAATGTGCCCGGCGTCGAGCACGAAAAGAGGTGGCACGATGTGCTCACGTTGCTCGACGCCGGCATCGACGTGATCACAACAATGAACATCCAGCACCTGGAAAGTCTAAATGATCAGATCCAGCAGATAACGGGCGTGCGGGTGCGAGAGACAATACCCGACTGGATCTTGAAACATGCGGACGAGGTTATTATGATCGACCTCAGTCCGCGAGCACTGCTGAATCGTTTGGAGCGCGGTGTAGTTTACAGCCCGGAGAAGGCACGGGCCGCACTCGACAACTTTTTTCGCGAACCAACGCTGGTGGCCCTGCGTGAGATGGCGTTGCGGCAGACCGCGCATGAGGTGGATTTGCGGCAACCGTTCCCCGATGGATTCGGTCCTGGTTTCACACCTCTCGCCGACACAGATCCCGAGCCGCGATCTGACGAACGCGTCCTTATCTACATTACGAGCCACCCGCACGCTGCCGCGCTGATTCGGAGAGCTCGTCGAGTGGCCGACTTCCTGCAAACCGACTGTATTGTCGTTGCGATTCGCCGTCGTGGCGAGTCGGAAAGTCAGGTCGCGAGCCTGGAGAAGCACCTGAACTTTGCCCGAGGCCTTCACACTGAGGTGCACACACTGAAAGCCGAAGCGGTGGCGTCGGCCGTGGTTGATTTCGCCCGCAGCAGACAGGTGACACAGGTTTATGTGTCGAGCCCGGATCAGCAGCCATGGTACCGATTCTGGGGTCGATCAATACCGCAGCAGATCGTTCGACTTGCGCGCGACATGCGGGTCGTCGTAGTTTCGAACCGGACCTGAGTGGCGCCTTTTGAACTAGACTGTCGTAGCCCGGTGCAGCATTCACCGTTGCCGCCCTACTCCACTGTCAGAACAGCACGCCGATACGTTGTCAACGCCGGCGAGCCGTCATCAGTAACTTCCAGCACGACATGCATGGTCGCTTTTGATGCGTCGCCAGGAATGGTGAGGCTCGCAGCCGCGGCAGTGCCGTTCACTATGGTAACGTCACCACGGTACGTGCCTGCTTCCCGGTACACCCACCAGTGATAGCTGACCGCGTTGCCGTCGCGGTCCCTGGCCGCAGCCGTAAGCGGGACGGTCTGGCCGGGTATTGCTTTGATGGTGAGCACGCGTTGTGTGTTGTCACCGTTCAGTGTCACTGCCGGCGCGTGATTTACCTGATCGGGCTTTTTCAGGCACCAATCCATTCGAGCCGCGAAATCCCGCTGGCGCGCATCATGCCAGCGAGCGACGCCGTCCCGGCCTTCGGGCGAATCAAACCACTGTTTCGGCGATCGCGCAACGAACCGGCCGCCCCATCCGCCCCAGTCGGGATGATCGTGATGGCTGAGCCCGAGCCTCTCACTCAGAAGATACAGGAATGAGGGACTGTCTCCCTCGATCACTCCTGGATTCTGAGCTCGCCATCCGCTTCGAGGATACATCGCACCAAGTGCGCCGTGCCCCTCGCGAACATGCTCGTTCAACCATGCCAGGTCACCGGTCTTGCGGGTTGCGTCGTTTGCCGTAAAACCCATGCCGCTGAATGCTTTTAAGGAAGTAATGGTGAACAGATCCGGGAATTCGTCTTTCAGCCACTTTCCCGATCCATCCTGCTCCGCAATCATGTAGACCCGGATCCTGGAGACGAATTGAGCGAGTTGATCCGGGTTGCGCTCGCGGCGGGCTTTCCACAACGCCTGTGCAAGTTCCTGAGTTCCGCCCCAAAAGCAGAACCAAATCGGCTCCGGATCTTTGCGATCGATAAGTTCGATGATGTAGTTCGAAGCTTCCGAGTCCTTGCCTTCGCCCAGAATGTCAGCCGCAGGCTTGCCATACGTTCCACTGAGCCCCTGCTTCACGACTCGGCGGAGATCTTCTGCGGAAGGATACGCTTTGTCGTGCTTCCTCAGGTTCGGCTGCACTTGTGCGTAGACGTCGATCGCGTCCAACATATGACGCTTGTTGGCCACGTTGGC
>DASQEG010000709.1:0-7418 GCA_035633775.1 Bryobacteraceae bacterium | reverse complement strand
CTCCCCGGCCATGACGTGCTCCGTTTCTTCCGTCACCACACACAACAGTCCGCTCACGCGTCCCGAGCCGTCAAAAACGGGGCTGTGTGAGTACGTAAAGTACGCGTCCTCGTTGTACCCGTTCCTGTTCGTTACGAGCGGGATGCGGCGGTGCCATGAGGCTTCTCCACGCTCGAACACCGCCTCAACCTGATTGGCGATGGCGGGCCAGACATCGTGCCACAGTTCAGGCGCGTTGCGGCCAAGTGCTCCCGGGTGACGTTTGCCGAGAATAGGGATATACGCGTCGTTATAGAAGTTGATGAGCGTCCGCCCCCACCACACGAACATAGGGAAACGGCTGTTCAGGCAAAGTCCGAGAGTAACCCGCAGCGCTTCTGGCCATGACTCGATAGGGCCGAGGATCGTACCCGACCAGTCAAATGACCGGATAGCATCGCCCATATCGCCTCCGCCGGCGAGCCAGGCGAGCGTTGATCCGCTGAGGACCGCCGGTCGCGGTGTACCCGCCTCCGTGCTCATGTGCGGCCTCGCGCAGCAGCATGAGATGGGTGCGATACGACACATGCTCGGGCGTCTGCTGAATGTACGATGGCGGAGTTTATTCCCTGAAGTTGCTCAACGAGTTCGGCGGCACGGCGCCTGAGGTTCGTGGGCGAGCAAACGTCTTTGCCGAGGCTGAGCATTGGGGATTTGACTAAAGTCGCACAAATTTAGTGCGGCCATGGACCTATTTTAAAGCCAGCCGCGCCGCTGTTAATGTCCATTGCGCAAACCGCAGAGCCGGGGCAGTGTTCGAATTCGAACGCAGTGACCGCGGAAGTGAACGCATCGGCGGTCGGCAGCATGGACGAAACTTGAAGATGCGGATTACTCCAGCGGTCGTTGAGTTGCTTACCGATGCGAGTGCTGAGTGGCTTCCTTCTCGATGTGCGGTACTCGGTACGGACCCTCGCCCGCAGCCCGGGCGTGACCCTGCCTTTGCTGTTCAGCATCGCGCTGGGTATCGGCAGCAACGCCGTCATCCACGGGTTGATTGGCGGGCTGGTCCAGGGCCGGTCCGGGGTGGCGCATCAGGGACAGGTGGTCTCCATCATTGCGCGCGACACGGTGGGCCGCGGGTCGGGACAGCTTTCCTACGGAGAGTACCAGCGGCTGAGGGCTCGTTCCGAAGTCTATGAATGGGTCGGGGCTGCACAGGTCGCCGGGCGTGCAGTTCTGCTGGACGGCCGTTCGGCTGTCATGACCGTGGCGGCTGTCACTCCGGACGTGGCTCGTTTGTTCGGGTTGCGGTTGGACCAGGGCGTCGTTGTCAGTCACGGTGCCGGAGATGGTGTCGAAAGAGTTCGGATCGGAAGCACCGACGTTGCGGTAGCAGGACTTGCGGCACCTTCGCTCGAGGGTTTGTATGCCGACCGTCCTGTTGACCTGTGGATGACCTTGCATCAGGGCACGGTCAGCCCTGTTTGGGTACTCGCGAAACTGCGGGATCGGCGAACAGCGGACCAGGTGAAGGAACCATGCTGTGACGTGCTTCCCTACACGGGTTTGACACCTGCCATGGCGGCCGACCTTCGCCGCTTCGGCACGCTGCTTCAGGTCGCCGCTGGGCTTGTTCTATTGATCGCGTGTGCCAACGTGGCCTCGTTCCAGCTCGGCAGGGCTGCGAAGCGGCTTCAGGAGACTTCGCTCCGCGTCGCGCTCGGCGCCGGTCGCGCAAGGCTCGCGCGAGCCACGCTGGCCGACAGCGTGGTGATTTCGCTGGCGGGAGGCGCTCTGGGCGTGCTGCTCGCGATATGGACGTCGAGGCTTGTCCCGGCGCTGCTGTTTAGCGACGATGCCGAATCGCTGGTGCAGGTTCCCGAACCCGTGAGCGTCCTGCTTTGGTCTGCGACGGCCATGGGCATTATCGTCCTGTGCGGACTTGTGCCCATGTTTCAAATCCCGCACGCTCGCCCGGCGCAGGTGCTTCGGCGCGAAAGCTCGGGTGGGTCCAAACGAAGCCGGGCCGTTCGAGCCGTCCTCGTGATGGCGCAGATGGGCTCCTGCTGGGTGCTCGTCGTATCGACAGGTTATCTCTATCAGGGCCTTCGTGCGGCTCTGCAAACGAGCATGAGCCGGGCATCAGGTGAGACCATTCTCGCGACCGTTCAGGCCCATCCCGACGTAGGGCTTCGGTACTTCCAGGACATCGAACGCGCTGCCGGTTCGATCGGAAGGGTTAAGGTGCGCGGCTGGACCACGCGGCTGCCGGGTAACCAGCCGTCCTGGCAGTCATTTCGGCGCGAGCAGCGACACCGACCCGCACGCGAGGTCCGCCTCGATGTGGCGCCCTTCACCTCCGAGTCGATCGACCGGTTCCGGCTCCCGCTGGTCGCCGGCCGACTGTTCAGCCGCGCGGATCATGGGTGTCGAGCGGCGATCATCAACGAAGAGGCCGCCGCGAGCCTGTTCGCAAATGCCACAGTCGGCCACGTCGTTCACGACGACGCAGGCATGCCCGCTGTGGTCATTGGCGTGGCGACACTCAAGAATGCGGGGGCCGCGTCCCGGGCCACCATCTATTACGATTCAACGCAACCCACCTCACCCGGAGTCTCGGCCGTGAGCGCCGCCCGGTTCCGGGTGCCAGCGGTATCTGATCCGGAGTTGCTTGAACTCAACACGAATGTAGTCTCGCCCGAGTACTTCAAGGCTGCGGGCTTCTCGGTGCTGGCCGGCAGAGTGTTTACCGACGATGCAGCCAGCAATGGATGTCGCGTCGGTGTGGTGAACCACGAGGCTGCTGAACGCTATTTCGGCGGAAACGCTGCTGGAGCAGCCGTCATCGATCAGGCGGGGCGACGGACGGAGATCATCGGCGTAGTCCAGTCCGCTCGGGGCGGCACCCTGCAGCAGAGCGTTCAGGCGGCTATCTACTTCCCCATGGAGCAGGATTTCCAGCCTCGAATGACGGTCTTGCTCGACGCTCCGAATGCAAGCGAAAACATGCTGGCGGTCGTCCAGCGCACGCTCGAAGCGGTGCCCGGCAGCGGGCCGCAACCGATGATCGTCCGGTCGCTGGAAACGTATATGCACCAGACGGGTCTGGCGGTGCTTCGGGTCGCAACTGCAATGCTCGGTGTGTCGGCGGCTACAGGGCTCCTGCTGAGTGTTCTGGGACTTTACGGAACTCTCAGCGACAATGCGAGACGGCAGAGCCATGACACGGCGCTGCGCATCGCACTCGGGGCAAGGCCCCGTGACGTGATCGGGCAAGTGCTCGGCCAGGGACTTAGGCTCGGTCTGGCGGGTAGCATCGCGGGCATCGCAGCCTCAGTGCTGATTTCCGGTTTGCTGTCACGGGTTGCAATGACGGGTGAGGCGCCGCCGGCGTGGGTATGGGTCGCGGGTTGTGGAATGTTGGCCTTTATGATCGCTGCAGCAAGCGTGCTCCCCGCGCGGCGCTCGCTCATGGTGAGCCCCGTGCGAGCGCTGCGTCAGGATCCATGAGATCGTGCGAGGCAGTGCGAACGTCAGGCTACGGGCCCCTTGACGGGGCATTGCAGACAATCTACACTTGCAGATAATCTGCTATGGCAAAGTCCACCGACCTGGTCCAGGGAACGCTCGATCTCCTGATACTGAAAACGATCTCGCTCGAGCCCGCACACGGTTGGGCCATTGCAAAACGGATCCAGCAGGTCTCGCAGGACGCGCTTCAAGTGCAGCAGGGATCGCTGTACCCGGCTTTGCACCGACTCGAACAGCAGGCGTGGATTACAGCCGAGTGGCGCACAACGGAATCCGGCCGCATGGCAAAGTTCTATTCGCTCACGGTCGCAGGGCGCAAGCAACTCGGGAAAGAACTCGCCACCTGGAACAGGCTCTCGAACGCAATCAACCTTGTAATTCAGGAGGCATGAGATGCGCCTCATCGCGAAAGGGCAACTCCGCCTTCGCACGCTCTTCCGCAGACGCACCGCGGACTCCGAACTTGCAGCCGAGCTCCGTTTCCACCTCGATCACCTGACGCAAGAAAACATCAGCCGCGGCATGAGCCCGCCCGAAGCAGCGGCGGCCGCTCGCCGGCAGATGGGCGGCATCGCACAACTTGAAGAGCAGTGCAGAGACATGCGCGAAACTGCCGTGATCGATAGCCTGTGGAGGGACCTCCGCTACGGCGCACGAGTGCTTCGCCGAAGTCCCGGATTTGCAGCGGTGGCTGTGTTGACGCTGGGCCTGGGCATCGGCGCGACGACAGCAATCTTCAGCGTCGTCAAAGCCGTTCTGCTGGACCCGTTGAGTTACCACGAACCCGACCGCATCGTCACACTTCAGACGTGGTGGACGAAGAGAGCCCGCCCCGCCAACGTATCCGGCGGCGACTACCGCGACCTTATCGCCCAACCCTCGCCTTTCGCCGCCGTGTCGCGCTATATCGGCGGCGAATTGCCCGTGCGAATCGGTGATCGCTCCGAGTTCGTTCCAACTTTCGGCACTGATGCCGGATTCGCCCAGGTTTTCCAGGTTCAACCCGCAGCCGGCCGACTCATCACAACTGATGAGTACCGGACAAAAGCACCGGTAGCATTTGTAAGCCACTCGTTCGCAACACGCCACTTCGGTGCGCCCGAGCAGGCAGTCGGCCGCACGGTCAGCATCGAACGCCGTGCCATGTCCATAGTCGGAGTACTCCCCGAGCGCTTTCACTTCCCACCGAATGCTGACGTGTGGGTGCCGATTTGGTTTGAGAATACGAAACGCAGTGCGCATAACTATCGTGTCGTCGCACTTCTCCAACCAGGAGTCACGGTCGATGCCGCACGCGCCCATCTCTCCACGGTGGGTGCCCGTCTGCAGCAATCGTTTCCGTCCAGCCACAAGGAGAAGTCGTTTAGAGTATTGCCCCTGCGTGAGCTTTTGGTAGAGCGCAGCCGCAGCACGCTGTGGCTGCTGATGGCAGCTTCGGGCCTGGTGCTTCTCGTGGCCTGTGTGAACGTAGCGAACCTCATGCTCGCCCGAGCCACTACGCGGCACCGTGAGATGGCCCTTCGAGCTGCTCTCGGTGCCGCGCGCGGTCGGCTCGTCAGACAGCTGCTTGTCGAAAGCTCGCTGTTAGGTCTCGCCGGAGGCGCTGTCGGCATTCTTGTGGCGTACGCTGGCAGTGGAACACTTCTGCGTTTGGCACCGCAGAACCTGCCCCGCCTCGAAAGCGTCCGTATCGACACTGCAGTCCTGATCTTCAACTTCGTCGTGGCGGTCTCGGCCGCGACGCTGTTTGGCCTTTGGCCGGCGCTCCGCGCGGCACGGACAGATCTGCAGGACGCTCTGAAGCAGGGCGGCACGCGAGGCGTGATGGGCGGCGGGAGGGGTGAATGGGCGCGTCGCATCCTCGTGTCGGCCGAAGTCGCACTCGCGCTGGTTCTGACGCTCGGCGCCGGGCTCCTGTTCCGAAGCCTCCTCGCTCTGAACGCGACCGATCCCGGTTACCAGACCGAAGGCCGGCTGGTGTTGACAGCCAGCATTCCTGGCGGAACGGAGGAGCAGCACCGACAAACCGGCGCAACCTTTGAACGAATCTTCGATTCGCTGCGGCAGCTGCCTGGCATCACCGCAGTCGCCGCGGTTATGGGCCTCCCGAATGGTCCGTATGGTTCGAACGGGATGTACGCTGTCGAGGGATTGCACGATTTCACCGGCGCGGGTTCCGACAAGCTTCCCCAGGCAGGGTTCCGCCTCACCAGCCCAGGGTATTTCGCCGCGATGGGCGTCCCGCTCCTCGCCGGACGTGACTTCAACGTGCGCGACCTCTATGAATCGGAGCCCGTCGCGGTCGTCAGCTCGACACTCGCCCGCCAGGTCTTCGCCGGCAGCAGCCCGCTCGGACGTCGCGTCAAGTGCGGGCTGGATCGCGACGTCTGGATGCGCGTGATTGGTGTCGTAGCGGACATGCGGAACGAGGGGCCCGCTACACCTCCTGGGCCCGAGATTTACATGCCACTGCGGCAGCATCCGTTCTATGCGAACGACGTTCATATTGTGATTCGTGCGCAGGCGAATGTCACAACTGCCGTTCGCAATACCATCTCTCAGATAGAACCGGGGATGGCGCTGAAGATCAGCACACTCGAGAACTTCCACAATGAGGCGGTCTCCCTGCCACGATTCCGGGCATTTCTCCTTATTGCATTCGCTCTGGTCGCCGCAACGCTCGCTGCTGCTGGCGTGTATGGCGTGATGAGCTACACCGCCGCTCAGCGTCAGCCTGAGATGGGCGTGCGCATCGCACTCGGAGCGAGTGGCACCGATGTGATCGGTATTCTGCTCGGGAGCGCAGCGCGACTTACCGTCGTCGGCCTTATCGGCGGGCTCGGCCTGGCTTTAGCTGCGGGGCGCCTCATGGAATCCATGCTCCATGGTGTAAGACCGTGGGACCCGACGGCCACCCTGACGTCGGTATTAGTGCTAAGCACGGCCGCTCTCCTCGCCGCGATCGTACCTGCGTTGCGCGCCTCACGGGTCGACCCTGCGGATGCGCTTCGGCAGGACTGACTGGCATTCGGCCGCTCGAACAGGGACCTTTCACGGCACACACAGTCAAAATGGATGTATGAGGCTTGTCATCGCACCACTGTTCCTGGCCGCCTGCCTTCTGGCCAGAGATGCCGAATGGCCCGGTTTCCGAGGACCATCCTCCAACCCGTATTCCAGCAACTCGAGACTACCTGAGAAATGGTCGAAGAATTCCAACGTTGAATGGACCGCAACCATCCCGGGCCTTGGCTGGTCGTCTCCGATAGTCTCCGGCAAGAGCATATTCCTCACAACTGTCGTCACTGAGGGCACAGCCAAACAGCCGCAGGTTGGCAGCAACTACTCCAACGACTACATCGCCGAACTCACGAAGCAGGGACTCAAAGGCAAGGAGCTTATCGATCGTCTGAACGCGCGCGACTTCGAACTTCCCAACGAAGTCACACTTCAGTACTTTCTCTATTCGATCGATCTGGCTTCCGGCAAGATCAACTGGAAGCGCGAATTCCATTCAGGCCGGCCTCCCGGTGGTCGTCATCGTAAGAACAGCTTCTGCTCGGAGACGCCTGTGACGGATGGCAAGCGCGTTTACGTCTACATCAACAATCTCGGCATCTTCGCCTACGATCTCGATGGCAGGAAGGTCTGGAACACCCCACTCGAAAGCTTCCCGACGATCCTCGATTTCGGTACCGCATCCTCTCCCGCTCTCGTCAATGACCTCGTCGTCGTGGTCAACGACAACGAAAAGCAGCAATTCATCGCCGCACTGAACAAGAACACCGGCAAGCAGGTTTGGCGCACGGACCGTGCGATCCACGTGGAGGGCTCGGACCGCCAGACCGGCTGGTCAACCCCTTACGGTTGGAAGAACGGCGGCCGCACCGAGATCGTTACGATGG
>DASQEG010000708.1:0-2832 GCA_035633775.1 Bryobacteraceae bacterium | reverse complement strand
TGCCGGTCAAGGGCGCCCGTGCGATAACGCTGCTGCTGTTCTGCCGACGCCGCTTCGAACAACGCACAGATCTCGTAAGTTGTCAGTCCCGTCTTGTGGTAATCGAAGTTCATACCGCTGATAGGGTCAAGTCCTCGCATGTTTGATGCCGCCAGCGACTCCGGCAACTCCGGCAGGGTGCGCAGCTCATGCGTCAGCTGACGGATGGCTTCTACACGCCGACGGTCCGCTTCCAGCATGCGCTGGCTCTCGGGCGAACCGATCGCCGAAAAACCGGCGGCGAGGGCAGTAAGAGCCACGAGGCTCGCCGCACCTGCAGCAACAGTGGACCACTGACGCGAGGGCACGCCCGCGGCAAGACTTCGCAGATAGAATACGAATACTCCGCCTGCAAGCAGAAGAACGGTCACTGCTTTCGCAACGAACCGCGACGTTAACTCTCCACGCAACATGTATCCGATTACAGCGATAAGATCGCCGATCATGACCGAAGCAGCGGCCAGCAGCGCTAGCCAGGTTAGCCAGCGGCGTATCTCTGAGTGCGCCTTCTCCGGGGCCGCGCGCATGTCCCTGTGCAGAGCGCGTTGCGTGAGCAGGTAGACCGGGAACGTCACCAGCAGCGATGCCATTTGGTGTGCCTCCAGTCCCGGAGGTGGTGAGTACATCGTCGGGTCAGGGATGGCGCGTTCAATGGCTGTGAAGATAAGTGACCCCGCCGAGGTGATCCAAGCAATCAGCGTTCCAAAAGCGAGCAAATGGAGGAAGGCATCGCGGGCGCCTTCACCTGTGACGCGGCGCACTGGGACGACAAGGCCCGTGTTCCTCTCGACGTTGTGCGAGAGGGCGGCAAGAACTTCTTTGCGAGGCCAGCCTGCATCTTCCAGCAGGTCCATCAGCAGACGTTCGTCGTAGCCCTTCTCGCGTGCCGCTTCGATGAACCGGACCAGCTCCTCACGAGCCATGTGAACCTCCCGTGCGGTCTGGTAACGGCCTTTCCACTCGGCGCCGCGACCAGCGTGATACTTCCACGCCGACAGCACTGTTGCGATTCAGAGTCTCGGGACGAAGGAGGATGCACCCGCCAGCTACTCGACTCCGAGCGTCACAGATACGGAGCGGAGGATAGAGCAGGAAAAAGAAGAACACGAAAGCGAGCGAACCGACGCGCTGCTCAATTGTTTTCGCCTCATTGCGGGCAGGTACGATCGCAACTACATGCAGATCTTTCGCGCTGTCCGGCAGCGGCGGCGCTGGGTGCAGCAACGGCCGAATGTCCCAGAAGCGACCGTGCGCCACGGCCAGCCACAACCACGAGGCAAGCCTCATCAGCCCGGCCGTGTCTACCATCCGTGTGCGACCCGATAGCCCCACGGGTCGACGCCCGCTTCCATAACGCCGTTCGTGAGAATGCGGATTCCGACTGGATGGGCACCGCTGTTCCAGCGAGACCGTGTTGCTGTTTTGTGGCCGCGCTCAGTGAGGTCTGCATACACCGACGGCGCCACCCGCTCGTCGAGCAGCAGGTCGCCGCGCCGCATCGCATGATTGTCGAAGCTGGCGACGAGGTGCCGCGTCTGGAAACGTGGCGCTTCTATCGCGTTCTGCATATTCATGCCGAACTCAGCAACGTTCAGCAGCACCTGCAAAAGGGCCTGGTCTTGATTATCGCCGCCGGGAGTAGATAACAGCAGCCACGGCTTGCCATTGCGCGTCACCAGTGTCGGACTTAACGTGATACGGGGCCGCTTGCCGCCGGCCAACTCGTTCGGGTGCCCTGGAATGAGGAAGAAACTCTGTGCGCGCTGTGTGAGCGGAACGCCAGTGTCGCCCGCCACAACCGTGGGAAGCGCCGCACCCGACGGTGTCGCGGCAAATACCGTGCCAGTGGCGTCGCTGGCCGTGATCCCAGTTGTATCCCGCATTTTGAGATCGTCATCGATGCGGACCATTTGGGTTTCCGCAAGGGAAGGGTGGGTCCCGCCGGAACCGGGCCGGAAGTCGTGGGATGCTTTCGGGCCAATCAGCTTCCTCCGATCCGCCGCATAGGACTTTGAAAGCAGGCGTTCCGCCGGAACTTTGACCACTGTTGGGTCGGCATAGAACGTGTCTCGGTCAGCCAGGGCGAGTTTGATGGCCTCAGCAACCGTGTGCAGATATCCGGCCGAGTTATGTCCCATCGTACGAAGATCGAAACCTTCCAGGATGTTCAGCGCCTGCAGCGTCACAGGGCCTTGAGTCCAGAACCCCGGCTTGCATACGGCATAGCCGCGGTACTCGCCGCAGACGGCGGGCTCGGGCTTCGATCGGAATGAGGCCATATCCTCGTACGTCAGCAGTCCACCGTTCGCACCAACAAAAGCCGCAATGCGCCGCGCAATTTCGCCCCGATAAAATACGTCTCTGACGGCATCGATGGCCGCCTGACGAGAAGCGCCTGCGGTGAGTGCCTTTCGTTCTGCAGCGATCATGGTGCGGATGGTGCGCGCGAGATCCGGCTGACGCAGGATCTCGCCCGGAACGGGAGGGCGTTCACCGGGCATGAAGATGCTCTTTGTGCCCGGCCAGAGGTCGAGGAACCGCTTCGACCAGCCGATTACACCGGCGCGCATTTCATCGACGATCAATCCGTCGGCAAGCTCCAGGGCGGGTTGCAGAGCATCAGCAGCGGACACGGTTCCGGTCTCGCGAAGCGCAACAAGCCCGGCGTCCACCATGCCCGGTACAAGCACCGGCATGAGGCCGGCTACAGGGATGATGCCACGCAATCCTCCGGGCTCAAGGACCTGCACTTCCCCAGGCTGCAGGGGCCGGTTCCGGAAGAAGTCGGCCGTG
>DASQEG010000707.1:0-8903 GCA_035633775.1 Bryobacteraceae bacterium | reverse complement strand
GCAGGCAGGCCTCGAAGAAAGGAATCTTCTCATCGAAGTGCGATTCGTAAGTCGCTGCTGAGAGCAGCGCATCCACGAACGCCTCATACTCGTCCCGGTTGAATGGGCAGTTGAGGTAATCGTCGGTACCGCTCAGCGACTTCCCGTATCTTGAGGCGCGGAACGCAATCGAGGTGTCGACCGTGTCGGCATCGACGATCGGGCTGATCGCATCGTAGAAGTAAAGGCTGTCCGAGCCAGTTCGCCGCGCGATGTCAGTCGCAAGCGTGTCGCTGGTCAACGGACCCGTGGCGACGACGACGATGCCGTCGTCCGGAATACGAGTGACCTCCTCCCGGCGAATCGAGACGCGGGGCAGCCCGGAAAGCGCCAGGGTAATGTAGCCGGAAAAGGCGTCCCGATCGACCGTGAGTGCCTGCCCGCCCGGAACTCGCGTGGCTTCTGCCGCCTGCATCGCCAGCGAGTCGAGGCGGCGCAGTTCATTTTTCAGAAGCCAGGGGGCCGTGTTCTCAGTATCGCTCTTGAGGGAATTGGAGCAGACCAGTTCAGCGAAGCCGGCAGTCTTGTGAGCCGGCGTTGTCGAGACTGGACGCATCTCATGCAACACTACGGGGATCCCGGCCCTGGCGATCTGCCATGCTGCTTCCGATCCGGCAAGGCCTGCGCCAAGAACGCGAATGAACTGCTGTCGCTCCACTACTCTTGAGAATAGCGAATTGTCACGGCAGCCCCGCCGCTAGTGCAATTTCGGTGCTAGCATGTCCCGATGACTGCGACACGCAGAACGTTCGTGAACACACTTGCAGCGGCGCCATCCCTCCTGCTTTCGCCGGGGACTGCCTCGGCGCAGTCACGGAGGAGCTACACCGTGGAACAGTTCATGAAGACGACGTCGATGCGAGGCATCGCTTTCAGCCACGATGAGAAGCAAGTCCACTTCAGCAGCAACGAGAGCGGTATCTTCAACGTTCACGCGGTGCCGACGACAGGCGGGAAGCCCGTCGCACTTACCAGTTCGAAGAAGGAGAGCGTCTTCAGCGTCGATGCGTTTCCTTCAGACCCGCGTTTCCTGTTCGAGTCCGACCAGGGCGGCAACGAGCTAAATCACATCTATGTGAGAGACCCGGGAGGCAAAGACATCGATCTGACGCCGGGAGAGAAGGGAAAGGCCGACTATAAAGGCTTTCACCCGAACGGAAAGTGGTTTTACTTTACGTGGAACAATCGGGATCCGAAGTTCTTCGACCTCTACAAACTGCACACGGCCACGCTGGAACGCGAGAAGTTATTCGAGAACACCGTCGGACTGGAGCCCGAGAATATCTCGCGCGATGAGCGCTGGATCGCACTACTGAAACCGAACGCCACGAACGATTCAGACATCTATCTCTTCGATACCAAGACGAAGCAGACGAAGAACATCACTGCGCATACCGGAAATATCGAGAACGCCGGAGCGGAGTTCGATCCTTCCTCCCGATACCTCTACTACCTGTCGAACGATGGACACGAGTTCCTCTATGTCGCCCGTTATGAGCTGAGCACGGGCAAGAAAGACATTGTGGACAAAGCCGACTGGGACATTGTGTTCTGTACGTTTTCGCAGAACGGCAAGTACCGGGTCATCGGCAAGAATGTGGACGCGCGCACGCAGGTGACGATCTACGACCACGCCACCGGGAAACCCGTGAAGCTTCCTCCCGTTCCTGAAGGCGAGATCCGCACCCCAACGTTCTCGCACAGCGAATCGAAGCTCGCGTTCTATGTCAACGCGGACCGCTTACCTTCCGCTTTGTATGTCTACGACTTCTCCACCGGAAAGCTGCTGAAGGTGGCCGACGGAGCCAACCCCGAGATTGCAGCCGAGGACCTGGTCGAGACGCAGGTAGTTCGGTTCAAGTCTTTCGATGGATTGACGATCCCCGGCATCTCTACAAACCGCACGGAGCCTCAAAGACGAGCCGCGTTCCCGCTGTCGTGGATGTCCACGGCGGTCCAGGCGGACAGAGCCGCAAGGGCTACAGCGCTCTGTACCAGTACATCGCCAACCAGGGCTATGTCATCCTGCGTGTGAACAACCGCGGCAGTTCCGGGTACGGAAAGACGTTCTATGCTGCGGACGACCAGAAGCACGGCCGTGAGCCGCTGCGCGACTGCATCGAAGCAAAGAAGTACCTGCAAACGCTTGACTATGTCGACCCTGAGCGCATCGGCATCATGGGTGGCAGCTATGGCGGCTACATGACCCTGGCGGCCCTCGCGTTTCATCCGCAGGAGTTCCGAGCTGGCGTGGACATTTTCGGAGTTTCGAACTGGGTCCGAACGCTGAAAGGAATACCTCCCTGGTGGGAGGCGTCACGCAAGGCTCTTTACACTGAGCTCGGAGACCCCAACACGCAGGAAGAGATGCTGCGGGCCATCTCGCCGTTGTTCCACGCTGACAAGATCCGCCGGCCCCTGCTCGTCATCCAGGGTGCGAACGACCCCCGAGTGATTAAGGCAGAGTCCGACGAGATCGTAGAGGCGGTAAAGAAGAACAAAGTGCCCGTGGAGTATGTAGTCTTCCCAGACGAGGGTCACGGGTTCTCGAAGAAGGCGAACGAAGTCACCGCGTACCGCTCCATAGCGGCCTTCCTCGACAAGCACCTTGCCGCGCGGTGATCGCCCTTTCGCGCGATGATCATCGGGCCTGTATCGGCTCCGCGACCATCCGCAGCACCTGCTCGGTGAGTGTGTTGAGGCTGTTCGTAAGTCGGTCGGCGTCGGCTGCCAAAGCGTGTCCGGACTGAGCGAGGCTGGTCTGTGCCGATCGCAAATCGGGCAGCGATGCGCGGTTCAGCGGCGATCCTTGTAGCGCAGCGGCGAGCGAGTGCAGCGTAATCTCGACTTTGTACGCGAAGCTGAGGAGTTCAGGGCTGCGCTCGGTCAGCCCGGCTTCGAAAGCCATCATGGCGTGAACGACGCGATGCGAACTCGCCATCACCTGTGACAGGAGGGCGCTAACTGCCGGATCGCTGCCCGGCTCGGACAGGAAACGGTCCAATGCTGCCTGGGCATTCGAACGTGCAAGCCGCCCTTCCAGCCGCAGGTAGTCGAGATCGGGTGACTGATCGAGGACCGCGCGAAGGTACCGGCGGTAAGCCGCTAGCATCTTTGCCAGAACATCTCTGATCTGCGATCGTTCCCAGGTCGGCCAGACGACATACACGATCAATGCGAGCGCTCCACCGAGTACCGTGTGAATCGCACGCTCCCGAATGACGTCTCGGGGTGCTTGTCCGGCGAGCGCGAAGATGACTACGATGTAAGCGGTCAGAGAGGCAGTCAGGATGCCATAGTGCGCGGGGCCGAATGCCCGGAACACGAAGACGATCACGAACACGATTGCCAGTTCGAGCAAAGGTGTCGGTGCCGCCCACGAGAAAAGTGCCGTGGCAAGGGCGAGACCCGCGACTGTGCCTGCAATGCGCAGCAAGCCGCGGCTGAAGGTGGCGGTGAAGTCGGGCTTCAGCACGATCGCTGCCGTCATCGGCAGCCAGTAGGATCGAACGCCGCCGGTAACGTGTGCCAGAATTTCCCCGGTTAGTACCGCCGCGGTGAGCCGAACGGCATGACGCATCGCGGAGGACCGCAATGTGAGGTTTGCGCTGAGTGTTTCGAGTGAGCTCTCGACGCGCAGCCGCCACGGCCGCGTAAGTTGGCGTCGTTCGAAAGCCACCCTGCCCACGAGCGTCGACGAGACCGCAAGATCCCAGGCCGCACGAAGCTGCCCCGCGAGCGTCTGATGCTGCACGGCCTCCAACCATTCCGGGTCGAAGGTCGGCTGTTCGCCCTTCAGGGTTCTGGCTATTGCATCGGCGATTCGCGAGACCTCTTTGAGAAACGGTGCTTCGCGAATGGCGAAAAGTGTTAGTCTGATCCGCTCTGCCTGGGATACCAGCGACACATAGCGATCGCCCTGAACTGTATGCGAGCGGCCGAGAGTGCGAATGACGGCCTGTGCCTCATTCGCCTCTGCAGTTGCCCGCGGCGGCTCGCTGGTGCGAATCGGTGCAGCCGCCATGGCGGAAATTTCCGAGTAGAGCGCAGCGATGACGCGTCGCTCCGGTTCGTACCTGCGAAAAGGCCAGAGCGCAACGGACAACAGTGTCTGGAGACAGCCGCCCGCGAGCGCAATCAGGCCGGCGGTCACCGCGCGGTAAGGGGCCATTGGCTGGCCGACGAAAACGAGGACCATGACGAGGCTCAGAAGCCCGATGTCTGCCGCGGCCGTGTCAAGCGCCACCAGCAGTCCCGCTCCGAGTGCCCATACGGCTATCAGGATTCCGGACACCACCGGGTGCGCACCGGCTGTCGCGCCGGCAGCAACGGCGAGCGCGCTCAGTGCGGATGCCGCAAGCATGCGCCGACCGCGTGGCAGGTAGGGATCGCCGCCGTCGGACAGGGCCGCGTTCATGGCACCCAGGCTGCCGAGGAATCCAAAGAATGGTTCACCGACCGCGACGGCAAAACCCAAAGGAATTGCCAGCCCGACAGCGTTTCGCATTCCGATGGAGGGCTGCACTTTCGTGCGATCGAAATGCGTGAGCTGTGTCCAGATGCCCAATGCTCAGATTAGCGGGCATGTCGGCCAGCTCGTGAGGTGGGTCGCCGGCTGCCTAAGGACTACCGTTGGTCTGCTTCCAGTTCCAGGCAAGAATAGCCGGCGTTCCCGCCTCCTCACCGACTATGCAAACAGCGGAAGTGAACAGGGCGAAATGCTTTCCAGAGTCCGGCGGAAGGCTGAGCCACTCGGTTGTGAAAACTCGTAGAAAGTGACCGTGGGAGAAAATGAGCGTACGCCCACCGCGGCTGCGGACAGCCTCCACAACCCTTCTTGCGCGAGCCCCGATCTCCCCGATGGACTCGCCTCCGGGGACAGGGCCAGCCCAGATCGTCCAACCGGGATACTTTTCGCCCAGCTGCTCGCGAGTCAATCCTGTGCACTCGCCGTAGTCCCACTCCTGCAGTTCAGGGTCGAACTCGGCGCGCTCCCCGAAGCCGGCAAGGGAACAGGTCCGCCGCGCACGCTGCAGCGTACTGCACAGGACCTGGTCGAAATGCTCACCCCGGAGAAGAGGAGCCACGCGTCGCGCCTCCTCTTCTCCATTCGGCGTCAGAGCGATGTCATTGCGGCCGCTGTGCTGGCCCGTCAGCGACCACTCGGTCTCACCGTGGCGAACAAGCCAGACTTCGGACTCCATCAGGCTTTCTGAAGGTAACCGGAGGGGAGCGCTACGCGGCTCTTCTTCTCCATAGCCATGTTGGCCAGATGTGGGCCCGCGACCGCTGCCGCCGCCATCTCGACCGTGCAGTTCGGATCCTTGCGCGATTTGATGCAGTCGAAGAAGTTCTGAACGTGGGTCTCGACGGCCGTCATCTGGGCCTTCTCCTCCACCATGGGTTGAACGTCAGGACGCCAGAACGTCTCTGTGTTGCGCCGCCCGGTGGGGACCACCTTGTAGCCCTCTTCCCGGAGAATCATGGCTGCCTTATCGCCGAGGAAGGTGATGGACCAGCCGTCTTCATAGGACGTGGCGTAGTCAAGCGTCCACGTCACCATGTGCTTCGGATACTCGAAGACCGCGCTGAAGACGTCCGGATGCTCGGCCCCGACATACTTGGCAACATACCCGTGACACATCGCGGCGGTTGGAGGGGGCGTGTTCGTGAACCACTGCACCACATCCATCAGGTGTGTGCCCTGGTCCGTCATATTTCCCCCGGCATAGGCCTTGAAATACCGCCAGTAACGCACACGCATGGGTTCGAAGGCGTGCTTCGGAGCGTCACCCTGGAAACGGTCCCAGTCGATCTTTGACGGAAGCGGCGAGTTGTCCAGCGGCTGACCGACATTCCAGTGCCACTGCGCCTTCACCAGCGTTATCTGGCCGAGCATCCCGTCGTCGATCAGCTTCTTGGCGGTCTGGATCTTGTCAATGGAACGCCGCTGCATTCCGATCTGGACGACCCTATCAGTCTTGCGGACGGCCTTGACCATGTCGAGGCTCTGCTGCAGAGACGTCGAGAGCGGCTTTTCGAGATAGACGTCCTTCTTCGCGTTGAGCGAGGCGTACAGCATCGGAGCGTGATGGTGGTCCGGACCGGCGATCAGAATTGCATCAATGCCGGTCTGCCCCAGAAGGTCCCGGTATTCAACGTAAGGCTTGGCCGTCGGGTGCTGAGTCAGGGCCTTGTCCATGTTTGCGGAGTTCACTTCCGCAATGGCCATACACTGGCCGCCGTGCTTCTCGAATACCTGGCTCACGTAGCGGCCGCGGCCGCCCGCAGCGATCAGGCCGTACTGAATCTTGTCGTTGGCTCCGAAGGCTGAGCTGGGTACGAACATCGGAGCTGCCGCAGCAGCGCTCACGAACTTTCTGCGATTCATAACGGTCCAATTCTATCCCTCTTGCGTTCCGGCGTGTAAAAGACTCTGTCGCCGATCGGATCGGTGCAAATTTTCGCTCGTATCCCCGCCCAGCGAGCCGAAAAGCAGGCTGTGAAGTGCAGCTCTTATCTTTTGCTTCTGTTCGGACTGGCCGGCGCCGTGCAAGCCGCCGACTTCACTGGCGCGCCTGTCCGCAGAACTTTGTCTCCAAGCCGGATGCACGGGCTTGCCGGTGCCGATGGGGGCGGCTCGGCTGCAGTGGCCAGACTGCCTGACGGAACCCCGGTGTTTTCCGGGTACGCCGGAGCTCTAAAACCCGTCCCAAAACAGGACAAACTGGCCGCCGGTATGGAAGTGACGTCGGATTTGCGGTTTTTCGTGGTCCGATTCTACGGCGATGTGTCGGCCCCCGACTCGCTGCAGGTCCTCCTCCGCAACGGACTGCACGTGGTTGAGCATCCAGACCTGCTTCCGAATGAGCGACTTGTGAAGGCAAGCGTAGGGCAGGCACTCGCGCTGGCGGAGTGGGATGAGGTGCTGCGAGTATACCCGGCATCCGATGCGCTTGTAAGCGGGGTGCCCGTCCGGTCATGCTCGGGTCCAAGGGAGGAAGTTGGGCCTGTTGCAAACCTCGTTGCAATCGGAAGCCGCGGATGGACCGCGGGCGTAGCCGGACCCGTTGAATTGACATGGAGCTTGACAGCCGACAACTCCAACCTGCCGGAGAGCTTTGTACGGACGACTATCCAACGCGCACTGGCGGAGTGGTCCCGCCACGCCGATCTTCAGGTGAAGTACAGTTCTGAAACACGCAAAGCTCGCAGTATCGATTTTGTTTTCGGTTCGGAAAACCACGGAGATCCGTATCCATTCGACCGCAAGGGCGGGTTGCTGGCCCATGCGTTCTACCCGGCGACGGTAAATCCGGAGCCAATCGCCGGTGACGTTCACCTCGACGCCGACGAGCCATGGTCGGAGTCGGGAGATCCGGAACTCTACTCTGCATTGCTCCACGAGATCGGACATTCGCTCGGGCTGTCCCATTCCGACACGCCCGGTGCTGTGATGTACCCCTACTACCGTCAGTTGGATCGACTCGAGACCGAGGACATAAAGGCATTACTGAAGCTGTACAATCCCGCCAGTGAGGTCCCGTCGCAGCCGTCGGCTGAGCCATTAAAGCTGACCGTGGCCACCGTACCTTCTTCCACGACTCATCCGGTATTGCTCCTGCAGGGCGAGGTATTGGGTGGGAGCGGGACGCTCGCCGTGAGCTGGCATTCTCAGGCCGGCAGCGGAACGGCCCTGGGTGAGCGACTTTGGACAATCCCCGCTGTTCCCCTCACAGCAGGGGACAACCTGATCACGATTTCGGTCAAAGATGAAAGCGGGGCGACTGCGACCAGGACGATCACGGTCCGCCGGGTGGCAGAGTCGGCCCAATCCGAACCCTCGTCCCCGGAACCCGCTGCACCGACCGCTCCACAACCGCAGAGCGACCGGGTGTCGCCGAGCCTGAGCATCACATCACCCGCCGCCGGAGTGTACTCAACCTCCGCTGCCCAGATCCGTGTGGCCGGAACGGCGCGGGACAGCGGCGGTCTTGCCGAGATCAGGTGGGACCGCGGAGCAGCGTCCGGGAAGGCCACCGGGACATCATCGTGGTCGTTCACGCTGCCGCTTCTGATCGGAGACAACAGGGTGGTGGTTCGTGCGGTTGACCTTGCCGGAAATGCGACGGTCCGCACGGTCACGATCACCAGGCGCTAAGGGGAGGCCGCCTAAGCGGCTATAATAAGATACATTTGCGATGAACTTCGCCGCCCTTTTGCTCGCTAGTTCCCTGGACCAGGCGATGGATGCGTTCTTCGATCCGACGTTTGCCGGGATTCACGAGCTCTCATGGTTCGACTGGGCGCTGATGGTCCCGTACTTTCTTGTCCTGATTGTGCTCTCCGTGTACGGTTTGCACAGGTACGAGATGATACGTGGTTATCTCAAGCATCGGAAGAAGCTCACCGAAGGACCCGCGGGTAGCTGGACAGAACTCCCGAGAGTAACGATTCAGCTGCCCCTGTACAACGAGAAGTATGTCGTCGAGCGGCTGATCGAGGAGACGCTTCGGATGGATTATCCGAAGGACAAGCTGCAGATCCAGGTCCTCGATGATTCAACTGACGAGACTCACCCCTTCACCGAAGCGCTTGTCGAACGCCTGCGCGCTCTGGGTCACCCGATCGACTATCTCCATCGCACGAACCGGCACGGGTTCAAGGCCGGCGCACTGCAGGACGGAATGCAGCACGCAACCGGCGAGTTGATCTGTGTGTTCGACGCTGACTTCATTCCGCCTTCCGACTTCCTGCGCAGAACGGTCGACTACTTCGTCGATCCCCGCGTGGGCGTGGTGCAGACCCGTTGGACGTATCTCAACCGGCACTACAACCTGCTGACCGAAGTCGAAGCCATGCTG
>DASQEG010000706.1:0-2915 GCA_035633775.1 Bryobacteraceae bacterium | reverse complement strand
ACCTCAAGCGGATCCGCACTGCAATCGAGAAGGCCGTGCCGCACGGCCGCACCAACCAGGGACGCAGCGGCGATCGTGGCGCCTGGAACAGGATCCCGGAACAGAACCAGCAGGTTTGGGCAAATGAGCTGAAGCCGGGCTACGACGCGATTCTCGCGAAACACCCGAAGCTCGATCGGGGCAATCACGCGAATCATCTGGGAACGCTGGGGACCGGCAATCACTTCATCGAGGTTTGCCTGGACGAGGCTGAGGCGGTCTGGTTCATGCTGCACAGCGGGTCACGCGGCGTGGGTAATCGAATGGGAAGCTACTTCATCGAGCTCGCCAAAGGCGACATGAAGAAGCACGCGGCCAATCTCCCCGACGTGGATCTGGCGTACTTCTCCGAAGGCTCGGACCACTTCCATGACTACGTAAAAGCGGTGCAATGGGCTCAGGATTACGCCCGCTGGAACCGCCACCTGATGATGGATCAGATCATTGGCGCGGTGCGCAGGTCCGGCGAGACACCGCCGTTCACCGCCGACGTGAAAGCCATCAATTGCCACCACAACTATGTCGCCGAAGAAAGGCACTTCGGACAAGATGTGCTGGTGACGCGCAAAGGTGCCGTGCGTGCCGGGCAAGGCGATATGGGTATCATTCCAGGCAGCATGGGCGCACGATCCTATATCGTCCGCGGCAAAGGTAACCCCGAAAGCTTCTGCAGTTGCAGTCACGGCGCAGGTCGCGCAATGTCGCGGAATGAAGCCCGACGGCGTTTTACGGTTGAGGATCACAAACGCATGACCGAAGGTGTCGAGTGCCGCAAGGACGAAGCTGTGATCGACGAGACACCGGCGGCTTACAAGCCCATCGATGCCGTCATGGCGGCTCAGTCAGATCTTGTCGAGGTGGTGCACACGCTGCGGCAGGTGGTGTGCGTGAAGGGCTGATCGAGTGATAGACCCCGGGTGATCCGCGGCACACGAACCGCGCCACTACCGTTGCTTCCTTCCGGATCTGGCGGGGTTTGCGGCCGTCCGTTGCACGGAGCCCGGAGCCACCTTCAATCTAACATGCAGCTTTTACGCGGCACTAACGCAGCGCCTCCCTGAGCACTTTTCCGTCGACGCCATCCAGTCGCAGGCCAAGCAGGTGTGCGACGGTCGGTGCGATGTCGATCGTCCGGGTTCGGCCAAGACGAACCCCTGAACGTACGCCCGCACCCGAAATGATCAGCACTCCATCCATGTCCGCGTCGGTATTGAGGTAGCCATGCGCTCCCGGGGTGGAGCCTTCGGGCGATCGCACCGAGGACGGTCCTTCAGCATTGCCGCCGAATGCGAACCCATCACGTGCTGAGAGCACAAGGTCCGCCATCCGATCGTTTTTACCCGGGAGAGGATAGCCGAGCTTCGTGAACTCATCCTCGCCGATCACTCGTTGTACTCCTGCCATGCTGCCGAGCTCGCGTCGCAGGACCGGCAACAGTTCGGACTTACGTTCGGGTCTGGTGATGTACACCATGCCTGTACCGCCCTCCGGAACAACCCAGACATCGCTAATCCCCTTGCTCCTCAGGAACGCATTCGGCTGCAGGGTCTCGGCGTAAGTCTTGAACCCGTGGTCGGATGTGACGATGACTGTCGTTCGTTCGTCAATACCTGCTTGCTTCAACGCATCCAGGAGACGCCCCACGCGTGCATCGGCGAGTGCCAGCGCGGTGTTTCCGGCGAGGCTCCGTGCCCCGTAGCGATGCTGCGAGCTGTCCGTTGTCAGCAGATGGAAAAGCAGCAGATTCGGCTTATGGCGCCGCAGAATATGTTCGCCGGCTCGAGTCCAGATCTCGTCACGCCAGATGATGTTGCCCTTCCTAAACGCCTGGATTTCTTCATCGGTTACGAGGCCGGCCGCAACCATTTCCTTGACGACGGGCTCATTGCCCCTTGGAACCTCAGGAAAAGACCACGTTATGGTCGGCGCGTTCAGAATGGCAACCCAATCCACTTCGGCTGTCGTGAGGCCGGCCTCGTGCGCTTTGTCGTAGACCGTCGGCGCAAGGACCAGCTCGGTCTTGGGCCGCCACGGCTCTACCGTGACCCGGCCCTCCGCCCGAACAGGTAAGCCGTTATAGAGCATCCCATGACGTTCGGGCCGTACGCCCGTGACCATCGACGTGTGATTGGGCCACGTCACCGAGGGGTTGACTACCTCCATGGAGTCGGCCACGGCGCCTGCAAGGGCCAGTCTTCGTAGATTCGGCAAGGGCACCTGTGGGTCACTGAGAGCGTAAGCCGCGAGACCGTCAATGCTGATCAGCACCACATGGCGGTCTTTACGAGGCTGCGCGTGAAGGCCTGATGCGGCGAGCAGCAGAAGTACAGACAGGATGCGCATTTCACGACATTATCGAACGGTTGTGATAAAGTACCGCGCGATGAAGACACGTCTGTTCGCCACAGTGCTGGCCGCTGCCGCCATTGCGACAGCCCAGGAGTGGAACAACCCGGTCCGCGCTCTGCTTTCGGACGGCAAGCCGGTGATCGGAGCGACGATCACCACAGCATCGCCCGACGTGGCCGCGGCGGCGGCCAACATGGGCTTCGATTTTCTATGGATTGAGATGGAACACTCGCCCATCACCCTCGAAACGGCTCGCAACATGATTCTGGCTACTCGCGGTTTGAAAGCGGTCCCTTTCATCCGCGTGCCGGTAAACGAGCTCTGGACTGCCAAGCGTGCGCTGGATGCTGGAGCACTTGGAGTGGTTTTCCCGTTTACCTCCACGCCGGAGTTGGCCAGGCAAGCGGTGGCTGCCTGCAAGTACCCTCCCGTTGGCCGTCGTGGTTATGGTCCGGGTCTTGCCTCCACCCGCTGGCCGGCACCGGAAGGTTACGCGAAGTTCGCCGACCGCAATGCGATGGTCATCA
>DASQEG010000705.1:0-9460 GCA_035633775.1 Bryobacteraceae bacterium | reverse complement strand
ACCCGCCCCCGTGGCGCTGATCGTACCCGCCGAAGTGAATCCTTCGAACGAACCGCGCAAAGTAATCAGCGGCACGATAACGCCGACGAGAAAGTAGGCGACGCCTACACAGAGCAACGCTCTGAGGGGACTGCCCAGCAGCATCTGCCCGCGGTGCAGGACGGGTCCGTACATGCCCCACGAAAGCGCCGCCCCAAGTGCCAGAAAGATCCAGGTCATAAATGATGAGATGATACCGCGCGAAAGCGAAGGTCCGAAGCTGCTCACACCTGAGATCCTCGACGAATGCCTTCTTGAGCGGACCGACGAGTGGATCGTGCTGAACAAACCTCCGGGTTTCGTCTGCCATCCGTCCCGCAGCGGGCCGTGGTCGAGCATCGTCGGGGCATGCCGGGAGCACTTCGGCATAGAGCGGCTGCACATGCCCTCAAGGCTCGACCGCGAGACGAGTGGCGTGCTGGTGCTTGCCGTCAACCCGGAAGCGGGAAAGCGCCTGCAGCACGCGGTCGGACGGGGCGACACACAGAAGACCTATACAGCAGTGCTGGAAGGCACTCTCGACAGCACCGTGGTAGTGAACGCAGCAATTGGCAAAGCCGGGGATGAGGACTGGCATTCGCGACAGGGCGTGCGGCAGGAAGGCCAGGCCTCGGTCACTGAATTTACTCCACTAACACATGCCCCCGGATACACTCTGGTCCGGGTTCATCCGCTGACCGGACGCCGACACCAGATCCGTGTGCACGCGGCTCACATCGGGCATCCCGTGGTCGGAGACAAGCTGTACGGCCGGCACCGGGAGATCCTTCCGGCGCTGCTGCGCGGCGATGCCACGGAGGCCGAGATCAACCAGCTTCCTATCCAGCGCCATGCGCTGCACGCAACGGAGATCCTGTTCCGCACACCTGAGGGCGAACTCCGATTCCGCGCCCCGCTCTATACGGACATCCTGGAATTTTGGACTTCGGCTGTTCAGTCAGGCGTGTAGACGGCGATGCTGGTATCGGTTTCCCAGATCCTGATCTGCGCTATACGCACGCCCGGCTCCAGCGTAAGCGCGCTGCTGACCTCGTCATAGAAGTATTTCGACAGGTTCTCGGCCGACGGATTCACCGTCGTGAAAGGCTCCAGATCGTTGATGAACTGGTGATCCAGCCGTGCAATCACCTCGCGCACAGCCCGCTTCAAGTCCACAAAGTCGACGAGAAGACCGATCCGGTTCAGGGCCTTGCCCTGCACAGTGACCTGGACACGGTAGTTGTGCCCGTGCACGTTCTCGCACTTGCCTTTGTATTCGCGCAGGGAGTGCCCAGCGGCGAACGTCTGCTCAACCGTAACTTCGAACATTTGGCTCTGCGTCGGCGAAGAACGCCGCCACATCTTTCAGGGTAGTCGTGAAGGCGTAGTCGGGCAAGCTGTCGAAGAAGATCTGCCCGTAACGCTGCTTCGTGATCCGATGGTCGAGGATCGCCAGTACGCCTCGGTCGCTCCGGCTGCGGATGAGGCGTCCAAAACCCTGCTTCAACGCCAGTGCCGCCTGTGGGATCTGGTACTCGTAAAATGGGTTCCCACCATGTTCGCGCACCGCTTGCACCCGTGCCTCGACTACGGGGTCGCTAGGCACTGCAAACGGCAGCTTGTCGATGATCACGCAGCTTAGTTGCTCGCCTTGAACATCGACGCCCTGCCAGAAGGATGACGTTGCGAACAGCACGCAGTTCGGTGTGCTGCGAAATTCCTGCAGCAGCGAGTTGCGGGGCGCTGTGCCCTGCAGCAGCGTCGGAAACGGCACCTCGAGCGACACCCGGTCGTAGTTAGGGCGCATATGCGCGTAGCTGGTGAACAGCACAAATGCACGGCCGCTGCTCAGCTCAAGGATACTGGTAATCTCATCGGCTGCCGCGGCCGTGAAAGCCGGGCTGCGAGGCTCCGGGAGGTGCTGCGGCGCGTAAAGCAAGGCTTGCTTCGGATAGTCGAACGGGCTGTCCACAAGCAGCGTGCGTGCGCCGCGCAGGCCGAGGCGTTCGCTGGTGAAATCAAAGTTGCCGCCGACCGCGAGTGTCGCGGAAGTAAGAATCACCGACTTGACGCGGTCAAAAAGGCTGCTGTCGAGGATTTGTGCGACGTCGATCGGTGTAGCGTGAAGCCAGGTGCTGCGGCCCCGGCGCTCGACGTAGTAAACGAAGTCGGCGGCGCGTTTCTCCATCCAGAACTGCAGGCGTAGCGAGTAGTCCTTTGCGCGCGCAACCAGCGGCAGTGCTTCTTCGGGCTGATGCTCGGTGAGCTGCAGCTGCACATGGATCAGCTCCACCGCTCGCAGGAGGTTCAGATACGCTTCCGAGTTCGTCTCGAGGAACTCAGAGTGGCCACTGAACGGAGTTCGTCCCTCGCCGGCTCCAAAAAGCTTGAAGAAACGCTCGGCTGCATCCTGGGCAGCGATCAGAATGCGGTCCAGATCGTCGCTGGCGAAGTTCTGCTGCCGTGCCACGGCCGCGACGTCGCGCCGCAGGTCATCAAGCTGGGTATTGCTGACAGACGTGCCGAAGTACTGTCCCGCTATGTCTTCGATTTCGTGTGCCTCGTCGAATATAACTGCGTCGTAGGCCGGCAGCACGCCCCCGAACTCGTCGTTGCGCAGCGCCAGATCGGCAAAGAACAGGTGGTGGTTGACGATGATGATGTCGCTCTCGGCTGCGCGCTGGTGCATCAGCGTCAGAAAGCAGCGCTCGTACTGCAGGCACTTGCTGCCGGTGCACATTTCCCGGCGCGCGTCGATTTTCGCCCATGCCGTGCTGTTCTCCGGCAGCCGATGGATCTCGGCGCGGTCCCCTGTCTCGGTCGTCGGCTCCCAGTCCTGAATGATCTGGAAGTCCGCAACTTCTTCAAGGCCGGTGAGGAATGCACCTTTCTGCTGATCGTAGATCTTCTGCCGGCAGGCATAGTTGCTGCGGCCCTTCATGTAGCAGACGCGCAGAGGCGTCTCAAGGTGCTTCTGCAGAAACGGTACGTCTTTGTAGAAGAGTTGCTCCTGCAGGTTCCGGGTACCGGTGGATACGATTACCCGTTTGCCGGACAGGATGGCGGGAACGAGGTAGGCCAGAGTCTTGCCGGTGCCAGTGCCGGCCTCCACGATCAGGTGACGATCCTCGGCCAGTGCGGCCTCTACAGCCTCAGCCATCTCCAGCTGCCCGGCGCGAAACTCGTACCGTTCGTGCCAGCGCGACAGTATGCCATGCTTCGAGAAGAAGTTGCGAGCTCTCGATGTGCGTGCTGAAGCAACCATGATGACGCGGCTGATCCCAGCTTACAATCCGCGGAGGCGCCGTGCGTCTCATTGGTGAGGTGCCGTGCCACGCGCAGCACATCGGAATCTTTCCCGGGACCTTCAACCCACCGACCCGGGCGCACCTGGCACTCGCCGAAGCTGCGCTGCGCCACCTCGACCATGTCCTTCTGGTACTCCCAGGAGCCCTGCCGCACAAGAGCTGGGGCAGCGGTGCCACACCGGAGCAGCGCCTCGAAATGCTGGACCGAATCTGCCGGCAAAAGGCGGGAGTCTCTGCAGCCGCGAGCACCGGTGGCCTCTATATTGAAATCGCCGACGACGCGGCGAGCGCATTTCCGGCAAGCCGGATCTCCGTGATCTGTGGCCGGGATGCGGCCGAGCGGATCCTCGCCTGGGACTACGGGCGTCCCGGAGTTGCTGAAGACTTTCTGCAGCGGTTCGAGCTCATTGTCGCCGGGCGCAAAGGCTGGTTCCAGCCTCCGGACACCCTCTCGCATCGTGTGCGACTTGTCGACGCCGGTCCATGGGACGACTGCTCCAGCAGTCTGGTGCGCGACCGGGTACCGGGCAGCGAACTTCTGATTCCGGACGAGATCGTCGACCTTGTGGCAGCGATCTACTGACCGGCCGTAGCGTCGAGAAATGTTCGCAGCCGGTGACTCCGGCTCGGATGACGGAGCTTGCGCAGTGCCTTCGCCTCGATCTGACGAATGCGCTCACGGGTGACCGCGAAGTATTGCCCAACCTCCTCAAGCGTGTGCTCGCTGCCGTCCTGGAGCCCAAAACGCATCTTGATGATCTTCTCTTCGCGAGGGCTGAGTGTTTTGAGCACCTCCGCCGTCTGCTCGCGCAAGTTGAGGTTGATCACCGCGTCAGAGGGCGAGGATACTCGCTGATCGACGATGAAGTCGCCCAGGTGAGATTCGTCCTCTTCACCGACGGGCGTTTCGAGCGAGATTGGCTCCTGTGCGATCCGCAGCACCTTCCGAACCTTGCCAATAGGCAGGTCCAGCCGCTCGGCAAGCTCCTCATTCGTCGGCTCGCGCCGCAGTTCCTGCTGCAGTTGCCGCTGAGTGCGAATCAGCTTGTTGATCGTCTCGATCATGTGCACGGGAATTCGGATCGTGCGCGCCTGATCCGCAATGGCGCGCGTGATCGCCTGCCGTACCCACCACGTTGCGTACGTTGAGAACTTGTACCCGCGCTGATAATCGAACTTGTCGACTGCCTTCATCAGGCCAATGTTGCCTTCCTGAATCAGGTCGAGAAACTGTAGTCCACGATTGGTATACCGCTTCGCGATGGAGACCACGAGGCGGAGGTTGGCTTCGATCAGCTGCTTCTTGGCAGCGTCAGCCTCGCACTCGCCGCGGTTAACGATCTGCAGCGTCGCCCGGAGCTGCATGCCGGTTGTGCCACATTCCTCCTCGACCTGCTGCAGGCGATGCGTGCTCGCCTTCAGTTCCCGGCGGAGATCGCGGGCCGAGTCTGCATCCTGCCCAGCCTCACACTCCTCGGCGCGTCGCTGGGCGATGGCTATGGCTGCTTCGATCGAGCAGATCTCGTCCACTGCTCTGCGAAGGCGTGCGACAAGAGACCTACGGGACGGCCCACTGAGGGGCAGTTCGCGAATGGCCCTTGAGAGCTTCACACTTGTGCGAGCAAGTTCCCACCACTGAGAGCGGAACTGTTTGCTCCTGGCCGGGCGCGGCATCGTCTGCATCTTGTGCAGCAGCTGCCGGGCAGTCGTCAGGAGGTCCCGGATGGACGCACACGCGCGGAAGAAGTCGTTACGCTGAGGATCCGCTTCACCTTCGGCGTCTTCGTCCTCAGCCTCAGCAATCAGCAGCACCTCCTGAACGGTGCTTTCTCCCTTCCGTACGCGCTCACCCAGCTCGAGAACACCCTGAGCGACCAGCAGTGAACGGGAAAGAGCTTTGCTGACGGCACGATTGCCGCGTTCTATGCGGCGGGCGAGTTCAATCTCACCTTCACGAGTGAGCAGCGGCACCGTGCCCATCTCGCGCAGGTACATCCGAACAGGATCATTGGTCTTGTCGACGAAGTCCTGAGGCAGGTCCAGTTCGGCGAGTTCTTCCGAGTCGGCAGGACCCTGGCGGCTAAACGCGGCTCGAGGGTCCTCGAGTATCTCAACACCGGCCGAGTCCATGTCGACCAGCACGTCTTCAAGGTCGGCTCCCGGCGAGAGCTCATCGGGCAAGAGACTCGTGAGCTCGTCATAAAGAACGTAGCCCTTCTCTTTACCCGATTCGACGAGTTCCCTGACCCGGGCGTACTTATCGTCGCTGGCCACTCCTGCTCCGATCCCCGACCCGCAGACGCTTTGTTGCGGGTTTTCCCGATTGTACCTCAAGCGCCCGTTTGGCGATTTGCCCGTTTTCGATCGCTGAGTTCCTGCATGAGTCGCAAGGCTTCCTGAATATTCCCCTGCTTCTCCGCTTCCTGTATACGGCGCTCCATGTGCCTGCATGCGATCGTGAAGTCCTCTTCCTCAAGCAGTTGTGCGAAGCCTACTGCCTGCTCCGCCGTCATCACTTCACCTGACTTATCGGACAGAGCGATCTCGCTCAGCAGCTTTTTTTCGTCATCCGCCAGCTGCGATTCAAGCACGCCGTACGTGAACCCATCGTCCACAGAATGAATAGCGGCAATTTTCTCAAAAAGGGGCCACACGCGAAAACCTCGTGCACATTCTGACGTGCGCAGGACCTCGAACAGGAACCTGGCGTCCGGATTCGCTACAACCGTACGGATCAGAAGGCGCTCCCGAGCGGGCAGTTCCTGGCTTTTGTGGGGAGCCGGGCCCCGCGGTGCACCGCCGGCGCGCATCCCCCGGAATTCCGCGAGCACCAGGCTCCTCTCGAGACCGAGGTAATCGGCAACCTCGGTGGCAACGGCCGCACGCTGCAGCCGGTCGGAAATTCTCCGGATTGCCGGCAGAAGCAGCGCCTCATACCCGGCCATGCGCGCCTCGGCCGTCGCCGTGCCATGCGTCTTGCGCGCCCTGTCGGCCAACCACAGGAAGTAGTTCGCCGAGCGCTGCAATCGCTGCTTGTAGGTTTCAACGCCATGCTTGCGGATGAACTCATCGGGATCGAGGCCGCCTTCAAGCGCGAGCACGCGGACGTGCATTCCTTCGTCGAGAAGCAGCTGAAGCGACCGTTCAGTCGCGCTTGCACCCGCTGCGTCCGGGTCAAAGCTGAGGAAAATGTTCTCCGAATGCCGCTTCATGGAACGAATCTGGCCCGGTGTAAGCGCCGTGCCGCAACTGGCAACCACATTCCGAACTCCGGCGGCAGACACGCCGATCACGTCCATGTAGCCCTCCACCAGAACAGTGCTGTCGGCCTTGCGAATCGTCTCCTTCGCCCGGTGCAGGTTGTAAAGAACGGCGCTTTTTTTGTAGATGGGCGTCTCGGGCGAGTTAAGGTACTTCGGCTCCTCGTCGGCTTTGAGCGCCCGCCCTCCGAATCCGATCACCTTGCCCGATTCATTGTGTATGGGGAACATCAGCCGCCCGCGAAATTTGTCGTAAAAGCCTCCGTCCTCACGCTTGCCGAACAGTCCCGACGCCTCCACCTGAGCGTTCGTGTACTTGCGCCCGATGGAACGAAAGAGCGCATCCCAGGAAGGCTCAGAGAATCCAAGCTCGAATTGCTGCGCGACCGAGGCCGTCAGCCCCCGTCCGCCCAGGTAATCGCGGACCTCCGAACCCGCGTTGCCGAACAGATTATCGGCATAGACCCTCGCGGCAGCCTCATACATCTCGAAGAGCGCGGCCCGTAACTCGGTATCCGCATCGTTGTGCTCCCGCCGCTGAGGCAGCGGAATCCCGTTGCGCTCGGCCAGCGCTTTGAGTGCTTCCCAGAACGTCAGCTGTTCGATTTCCTGAATGAACTTGATGACGTCCCCGCCCGCTCCACAGCCGAAGCATTTGAAGATACCGTATGCAGGTGTTACGCCGAAGGACGGAGTCTTTTCCGTGTGAAACGGGCACAGGCCGACCCATCGCGGGCCGGCACGGCGCAGGCGAACGTATTCGCCCACCGTCCGCACAATGTCGACCTGCGATTTTACGTTCTCGGCGAAGTCCATGGCTGTTGCACGGTCATTATCCCGCGCCGGGGCCGAGTTGAGGTTCTGTTACACTGAAAAGCGTTGGCCAGGTAGCTCAGTTGGTAGAGCGCAGCCCTGAAAAGGCTGGCGTCGGCGGTTCAAGTCCGTCCCTGGCCACCACAGGTTTTCCTTATTCACAGCCGCCGAAGGGCGGCTGTTGCTGTTGTTGCGGGTCGGGGCTGTCGAAGAGGTTCGACGGCCGATTGGAGATGCGCCAGCACACCATCGGTTCCTCGGTCTGCCGTGCCAGACTGAAGCATCGGGAGTACCGAAAGAGACATGAAGCCGACCGAGGCGGCGATCTCCGAGCAGAGCCAGGAAGCGCGCGTCAATGACGGTTCCGCGCGGACCTCATCCGGGCCCGACGGTGCCTTTGCGCATCACGATGATACGTGCCGGCAGATCGAACAAGAGCTCAGAGAGCAGCTCGACCTTACTCGCACGATAGCGGCCAGTGCCGCGGAAGCCATCTTCGTTCTTAACTGCGAGGGCCGGACCACGTTCGCAAACCCTGCCGCTGAACAAATGTTCGGGTGGACGGCAGAGGAACTCCTCGGTCAGGAACTGCATGGGCTCGTTCACGCTCATCATCCGGACGGCAGCCCGTTTCCGATGATCGAGTGCCCTCTCGGACAGGTGTTCTTACATGGCCGCACTCTCAAGGGTCACGAGGATACCTTCTGGCACCGCGATGGCCACGCCGTCGATGTACTGTGCTCAAACGCCCCCATCATGGACGACGGGCAGGTGAAGCTCGCGGTCCTCGTTGTACATGACATAACGGAACGCAAGCGAGCCGAGGCACAACTGCGTGACAGCGAGGTTCGCTTCCGCACCGTGTTCCAGTCATCCCGTGATGCCATCGGCGTTGCGGTCGGAGAGCAGCACGCGTATGTAAACTCAGCCTATGCCGCTCTGTTCGGCTATTCCGATCCAGCGCAGTTGCCCGGAGTTCCAATCCTCGACCTGATTGCTCCGTCGCATCGCGAGCAGCTTGCGCTGCTCCGCCGGGCACGGCTCCGGGGCGAGCATGTGCCGGACCGCTACATAACCCGGGGTCTCAGGTCGGACGGGACAGAGTTTGAGGCCGAGATGCGCGTCAGCAGCTTCACCGCGGAAGCTCGTTTTCATACGCTGGTCATCGTGCGCGACGTCACCGCCGAACGCGCAGCCGAGCAGGAGTTGCGCAGAAGTGAGGAGCGCTATCGCGTGTTCGTCGCGCAGAGCTTCGAAGGTGTGTGGCGCTTTGAGTCGGATCAGCCGATCCACACGTCGTGGCCCGAGGAGCGTCAGATCGAGGCTTTCTTCGAGACAGCCTGGCTGGCCGAGTGTAATGATGCGATGGCGCGAATGTACGGCTACCAGTCTGCGAGTGAGCTGGTCGGCAAACGTTTGGGTGAACTGCTCGACCGCTCTGACGGTCGTGCCCAGGGGCACTTGCAGCGGTACATTCAGTCCGGCTACAGACTGGCGTCGGCAGAGTCACTCGAGCGCGACCGAAACGGCCATCCGCGCTGGTTTGTGAACAGTATGATCGGAGTGGTCGAGAACGGGATTCTGGTACGCACCTGGGGCACGCAGCGCGACATCACAGAGCGCAAGCTGGCCGAGCAATCAACGGCGAAGCATGCAGACGAATTGGCGCGCGCCAATGCCGACTTGCAGCAGTTCGCGTACGTCACGAGTCACGATCTGAAAGAACCGCTGCGCATGATCACAAGTTACGCGCAGTTGCTTCAACTGCGGTATCGTGCTCGCTTGGACGGCGACGCCGATCGTTTCCTCACCTACATGGTACAGGGCACGCGCCGGATGGAAGATCTCATCAACGACTTGCTGGCTTACTCACGCGTAACCAATGCCGGCGACATGCCCACTAGTCGGGTAAGCCTTGGGGCGGCGCTCGAATGGGCGCTCCTGAACCTTCGAATGGCCGTGGAGGACAGCGAGGCAATCGTGACCCATCAGGAACTGCCTATGGTGACAGGGAGCCACGTGCTGCTGGTTCAGTTATTTCAGAACCTTCTGTCAAACGCA
>DASQEG010000704.1:0-1543 GCA_035633775.1 Bryobacteraceae bacterium | reverse complement strand
GTATCACGGTCTCCGAACTTGAGCTGAGCAATCGCCAGCAGGAGCAGCAACAGGCTCAGCAGTTGCAGGACGAGCGACCATGGATTCTGAATACGACGCCGCCGCGTCGAGGGAACAGGCTGCATAGCCCGTTGCCAGAACTGCAGCGTCGCGACTCGCTGTCGCCGGCGCGCCCTGCTTAGCAGGTAAAGCGTGACCACAATACCCGACAGCGCACCGAACAGGGCCAGAAATTCAGGCAGGCTCAGGTTCAACAGGAACATCTATTGCACGGCTCCGGTACGCAGCATCGAATCGAAAATGGCCTCTTCGAGTTGCGTGTTGGAGGACAGTCCGACATACCGCCCGCCCGCCCGCAGCGCCAAATCGTGCAGCCGCCTTGAATGCGCGTCGAACTCTGCCCGGTACTTCTCAAGCACGCTCCGGTCCGCAGCAAGCTCAAAACGCGTTCCGGTCTCCACGTCCTCGAGGTCGAGTTCGCCTTCCCACTGCGGTTCGCGATCCTCCTGAGCCCACACTTGGATCAGCGTCAGCTCGTGGCCCGCATCGGCGATGTACTGCAGAGGCTTTTCGGCATCTGCTTCACCGAGGAAGTCAGACAGGATTAGGACGAGTCCACGCTGCGGATAGTCGGCGAGGAAATCTCGCGAGACCCGCATCAGATCGGTGCGGCCGACGGCCTTGAGTTCCTCAAGGAAACGCGCGGCAGGCAGGAAGCGGTGTCTGCCACCGCTGCACATGTGCGCCTCAAAAAGCTTGTCGGAGAACGGCACAACGCAGATCGTGTCCAGGCGAACCAGACCGATGTAGCACAAAGCCGCGGCCAGTCTTCGCGCGTACTCGAACTTGTTGGCCATGGACTCGCTGACGTCAATTAGAAGCCGCACGGGAATCCGCGGCTCAACCTGGAACATCTTGAGAAAAAGCTTCTCGAGGCGCATGTATGCGCGCCAATTAACGGCTCGCAAATCATCACCGTGGTGAAAGTGGCGATGATCGAGAAATTCCTGCCCAGGACCTGCAAAGCGGGAAGGAATGCGGCCGCCCACCAGTCCGCGAAATGGGCGCTGCCAGTGCAGCATCAGCCGTTCGAGTTTGTGGAGGAATGCCTGGTCGAGAAGCGGCGCCTGAGCCATGGTACTGCCGCCGGCCTCAGGAAGCCGCCACTGACCGCACCGACGGCAAAATTCTGTTCAGAATCGAGTCCGGGGTCAGGTTATCTGCGTGCGCGTCGAAGTTCATGATGATGCGGTGTCGCAGAACTGCGGGTGCAATCGAGCGGACGTCATCGATGCTGAGATTCAGGCGGCCTGCCATCAGCGCTACGACTCTGCCACACTCGACCAGAGCCTGCGCCCCGCGAGGAGAACTTCCGTACCGTATATATCGGTTGGCGAGCTCATGGGCACCGCTGGTGCCCGGCTGCGTGGCGATAACCATATCCACCGCGTAGTCACGGACGTGCTGCGCAACCAGCACCTGGCGGCAAATCGACCGCAAGTCCATGATCCCGGCATGATCGAGCACCTGATCCAATGACGTT
>DASQEG010000703.1:0-3099 GCA_035633775.1 Bryobacteraceae bacterium | reverse complement strand
CGAACTTCTGTTCTGAGGTCTTCAGATGGTGTACTCGTACACTTCTCCATAAGCTTGCTGAAAGGTGAGTTCCTCGGAGCCGGACAACAGGTACGCAAGGCGGGCATTGACGGCCTGGTGCGCCACGATCGCAGCCGGCATAGGCCCGCTGCGGACCTGGAGCAGCACCGCATCGAGCCTCTCGACAAAGCTCTCTCGTGATTCGCCGCCGGGGGGTGTAATGCCCAGCCAGTTCCTCAGCTTGGCCGCAGATTCAGCTGGCCACCGCTGCTCGATTTGCTGCCATGCAAGCCCATCCCACTCTCCGAACGAGATCTCGCGCAAGTCCTGTATCACAAGAACTGGCGTGTTCCGGCGCGCAACCAGCGATGCCGACTCCGCGCAGCGGCGCAGCGGACTCGTATAACCGACGGCTGCATTGATATCAACATTGGCTATCTCCCGTCGGCCTTCCGCGCTCAGCGGCGGATCTGTGTGACCGAGCAGGACCCCGGTGAGCATCGGAGTTCCATGACGGATCAGGTACAAGGCCGGCATGTGAACACGATGAAGCACCAGGTCTCGACAACCAGCGCGGTGGCGCCAAGGCAGTCGCCGGTCACTCCGCCGATCCGCGCCACGAAGTAGCGCCGTGACAGGAGAACGATAGCGGTGGCACCCCCAAGTAGAAGTGATGCAAGCCGACCGCCCGACAGCAACGCAAATGCCGCGCCTTGAGCCATGGCCAGCAGCGCAGTAGCCGTTGACAACGAGGCAGACGCTGCGACTGCGCTGCCGGAACCGGCCGGGGGAGCGCACCACAGCAGAGCCACTATAGCTGTACGTCCAAGCGCAAGCGCCGCGGTCAGAGCTGCGGGTTCGGCTACCGCGATCGCGGACAGCGCCTCCCACCGCACCAGAACCAGGAGGATGAGAGCCAGCGCCCCGTGCGCTCCGACTCGGCTATCTTTCATGATGGCGAGCATCTTCTCGGGGGTACGCCAAGCTCGCAGTGCGTCCGCACAATCGGCGAAGCCGTCCTCATGCAGCCCCCCTGTAATCAGGATCCAGAAGACGAGTACCAGGAGACAAACAAGCGAGAAAGGCAGGTACCCTCGCGACACCTCCAGAATCCCGCCTCCGGTGGCGCCAAGTCCGGCACCCACCAGCGGAAAGAAAAGAGCGCTACTGCCAAGGGACGATCCACCGCCCCGGATCGGGATGATTGTCAAAAACTGGATGGCGCCTGCGAGCCGCGCGATCATTTCAGCCGGAGCGGAAGTCCGAAGGCCATCCACCACGCCTCGGACGCTGCCGCCGCTGTCATTTGATTCAACTTACCTGCTTCGTCCCGGAATTGCCGGGCTAGCGCGTTCTCAGGCACGATGCCGCAACCGACTTCGTTGCTAACCGCGATCACCGGCACCGGGGCTTCAGCAGCCGTTCGAAGAAACTCAGGTGCTTCCGCAACAGCGCTCCGCTGGCGTAACAAAAGGTTTGATGCCCACAGAGTCAGGCAGTCGATGACAACAGCCTTGTGGCCCTGCACAGCATTGCGTACGGCACCGGCCAGATCGACGGGTTCCTCGTACGTACGAAACTCGGCGCCACGTTCCTTCTGGTGGGCGCTGGCACGGGCGCGCATCTCTTCATCGAGCAGTTCCGCTGTAGCGATAAACGCAATCGGCGCACCCGCCTTCGTTGCAAGCTCCACGGCATAGCGGCTTTTGCCGCTGCGGCTACCGCCGCCGACCAGGATCAGCACCGGCTAATGCCGCGCCGCCAGATCGCGCGCGGATGCACCCTTGGGGATCTCGTGTTCTCTGCGTGCTCTTGGCAGAAGCGCGATGGCGGCCGCTCCAATGAACGAGAGCACGAAGACAATTTGCAGCGGCATAGTGTAGCTGCCCGCACTCTCGCGCAGGTTCGCGACCACGTACGGGAACCAGGTCTGCCCAATGGTGTCGGTCGGCAGGATGATCGCCATAGCACGAGCCAGTGTGTTAACACCGAACTGCTCGGCTGCCATAAGAGGGATCAGCATGTAATCGGCTCCCATGCCGAAACCGAACAGGATCGCGAAGACGTACATCATCTCCGGGGACTCCGGCTTGACCAGGAATAGCAAAGGGATGGTGATGGCGACAAGGATGTACGTCACCGTCATCACTACCTTCTTGTTATAACGGTCCGCGAGGTAGCCCATTACAAGGCGCCCCCCGATGCTCGAGAAGAGAATGCAGAAAGTTGCATTGCCAAACAGATTGTCCAACTGCCCCTGATCGCGAAAACCCTGATCCTGGAAGACCAGCTTCATGTGCTGGTTGATAGAGCCGATCGATCCGATCGAGCACGTGCTGCCAACAACCAGAAGCCAGAACGCAGGCTGACGCAGCAAGTACCCGAACGACTTCGGCGCCACCTTTGTGTCCTCCGCCGGAGTAGCATCTCCGTCCGGGAACTGCCCGATATCCGCAGGCCGGTCCTTCATAAAGAAGAATGCGATCGGCCAGGCAAGCAGCATCATACCGCCGATGCACATCAGTGCGCCCTGAAACCCAAACGCCTCCGTCAGGGGCTTGGCCACGAACTTCGCCGAGATGCCGCCGAAGACGCCTACGCCCAAATAGACCAGCGCCATGGCCTTCCCGCGATTGCGCCGGAACCACTGGGAAACGATCACCTGATGCGCGATCGGGCCTGAGAAGATGTAGCCGACGACATACAGGAACCAGCAGGCATAGTACATAGCCAGCGAGCCGTTCATCAGACCAAAACCGAGGAAAGCGATGGCTGAGAAACCCGTGCCGACGATGATCATCATGCGCGGGCTGAATCGATGAACCAGTATCGGCCCGACCCACAAGGTCAGCGTCGCAGCGAGCGGATACCCGAGCGTCACATCAGGCCGGCTCCAGCCGAACTCCCTGATGTAATAGTCGTAGAAGAACGGTCCACCGTAGTATGGAATTCCAACGGCGATGCCGAATGTGAAGAAGGCAAAGAGGGTGATCCACCACCCGTAGAACTTCTCTTTCATCTGTTTTGGGGCTCCCGTGGAAACTGCCCCCACTCTATCATGCAGGCCGGGCTCGAGATGCCTGTGTGTTATGCTCCCCC
>DASQEG010000702.1:0-10999 GCA_035633775.1 Bryobacteraceae bacterium | reverse complement strand
GGGAAAGTCCCTGACCCAATAGCCTCTCGCATCCGGCGTGCGATGTCAAGATAGTGCCGCAGGTTATGGATGGTTGCGAGTGTGGAAAACAGCATCTCGCCGGCGAGGAACAAATGACGAAGATATGCCCGGCTGAAGTTGCGGCAGGTGTAGCAGCCGCAATTCGGATCCACGGGACGCTCATCCTCGCGCCAGGCCGCGTGCTTGATCACGAGCCGTCCCTCGGAGGTGTACAGGCGACCGGTGCGCGCCTCCCTCGACGGCAGCACGCAATCCATCATGTCGACGCCCCGTGCGACATACTCGGGCAGTTCCTGGGGCAGGCCGACGCCCATAACGTATCTTGGCTTTTGCCGCGGCAGCAGCGGTGCCGTCACTTCCACCATCTCGAGACTCAGCGGGCGCGGTTCACCAACGCTCAGACCACCGATTGCGTAACCGGGCGCGTCCAGCTCGATCAGGCGGCGCGCGCAATCCGCGCGCAAATCCGGGTACATCCCCCCCTGCACAATTGGCATGAGAGCAGTCATTGCAGGATCGACCGCATCGCGGTGGCGCCGAAAGCACCGCTCGGCCCAGCGCACGGTTCGCTCGGTAGACGCGACTACCTCCTCGCGTGTGGCCGGATACGAGATGCACTCGTCCAGCACCATCGCGATGTCGGTTCCAAGCGCGGCCTGAACGTCCACCGTCGACTCGGGGGTGAACATATGCTCACTGCCGTCCAGGTGGCTGCGGAAGAGGACTCCGTCCTCGGAGATGCGCCGAAACTCAGAGAGGCTGAACACCTGAAAACCACCCGAATCGGTCAGAATCGGCCGGGGCCAATGCATGAACCTGTGCAGCCCGCCGAGCGACTGGATTATGTTGTGGCCGGGCCGCAGGTACAGGTGATACGTATTGCTCAGGATGATCGGCGGGTCCACCTCGTCAAGCAGTTGCTGAGGCGTAACTCCTTTGACGGTGGCCTGAGTGCCGACAGGCATGAATACCGGCGTTGGAACGGTGCCGTGCGACGTATGCAGCAGGCCAGCGCGGGCCCCTGTTCTGGGGCACTCAGTTTCAATCTCAAAATGCACGGAGGTGGATGGACGCCGTTCCCCTTCTTCTTACGCCCGTGTCAGCGCCTCCAGCGCTGGAAGCAGCGCCGCGAAGTGCAGCTCTAGAGCGTTCAAGGCGTTGGGAGCGTCGTCGAGCTGTCCCTTGCGGGCCATCGCTTCGAGGTCGCGCGCCGCAGCCGTGGCTGCATCGGCACCGAAATTGGAGACCGAGCCTTTCAGCGTGTGCGCGGAAACCTCGAGCTTACCGGTGTCACGGGTGTCCACCGCCGTTCGGATCTCTTCGAGCAGTCCTGGGTACTCACTCAGGAAGATCTCTGTAATCTCCCGCAGCAATTCCTCATCGCCGCCTACGCGGTCAAGGATGGCATCCCGATCGAAGAGAGGTTTGGGTTGGTTATCGATGACGTTCATGTCAGCATTGCGCCTGAAGACCCGTGGGCGGGCTTCAGAATCATCTCCCTGCCCAGCCTTTTCGGTCCGGAACCCTGCAACCTTTAGACAAATTTTAACAGAGCAGCCGTTTCGCGGGCGGTGAAACCCCCGTTGGCTCTCAGCGTCCCACGGAAGGAGATACCAATCATGCCATCACCCGCGGGTCCCGACACCAACCAGGTCCGATGCAGCGCCTGTGGCCGCTGGTTCAATACGCAAGGCGAACTGAGCGTGCACGAAGTGGAGTGCCGCGCGGCGAAAGTCACCACTGAAGAGGGCCGCCGTGAGCTGGAGCGGGAAGACAGCACACCGCACGCCCGCAACGACCACGATTCGACCGAGCATCCGTTCCAGCACGGAACCCGGCAAAACTAAGTGGCCGAGGTCTACCCCAAGCGGAACTCCGCTGCCTGGAGCGGGCCCTCCGGGTTTGCCGACGACCGCAGCCGTTCTGCAGACGAAATGATCGAGCGTCTCGCCTGGCTGATGGACGGCTCGATCCCGCTGCCCGGCGGATACCGGATCGGACTCGACCCGATTATCGGTCTTGTGCCGGGCGTAGGGGACCTGATCGGAACACTGGTCTCCTCCGCCATTGTGCTCCAGGCCCACCGGGCCGGCATAGCGAAACCAACGCTGTTGCGTATGGTGGCCAACGTCGGAATCGACGCTGTCGTGGGAGCGATTCCATTCGCGGGAGACCTGTTTGACTTCGCCTTCAAGGCGAACAGAAAAAATCTGCAGCTCTACCGCGACGCACGGAGCGGTGCCGGCAAGCCGGCGCGCGATGCAGGCTTTCTGGCTGTGCTGCTGCTCGCCCTTGGCGTCATCGTAGCGATGCCGGTATTGCTGCTGATCTGGCTCGGCATGCGCCTTCTTTGAAAATCCGCTAAGGGCGAACGGCCACGACGCTGACCAGAGCCCGCGGAGTGTCATCCGGAGCTGCGGCACCAGTAGCCGGGGGCAGGGATAGCTCCGCTGACTTTGCAGAGGGCTGCACAGTAGTGCGGGTCGGCGGGACAGGACCAAAGAAGGTGGCGTAGACCTTGTTCATGGCCGCGAACTCGTCGAGGTCGTCAATGTATACGTTCGTTGCGACTACAGCATTCATGCCCAGCTTGTTGGCTTCCAGATCTGCTTTCACGGATGCAAGTGCCTGACGAATGGTCCCGGCCCGCCCTGAGCAGTAGATAGTGTTGCCCGTGCCGGTGCAGTTCCCGTACCGCTTGAGGTCACGACTTGCAATACCGGTGAACTGGAGATCTACTCCGCCGGGCAGTGATGCCGTCTGCACGATGGTCGTTGCCGCCTCGTCGGGAACATAGTCGTCCAGAGCCTTCGCGAGCACCGGCATCGGCATGCGACGGGTCACATAGATATTGGCGTGCACCAGATGACGCAGCTCGAGGCCCGCCTGTTTGAGCACCTTCTCGGCTTCAGTCATCAGCATCTGTACCTGTGCGGCTGGTCCTCTTGCACTGACACCCGTCGGCGACTCGCGGCCGATCGAACTGCTCAGGAACACCCGATTGCCAACGAGCACAGCCGTGCTGAGCGGTTCAGAACCGGACTGCACGATGGCCTTTCTGGTTTTGAGGTCACGCACAGCCACAGCCGTAATCTCCACCGGTGTCTCGGTGGGCATGCGAAGTACGCCAATCGTCGAACGAGCAGGACGGTTCTTCGGGAAGTATTCCACCCACACTTTATTCATCGTGTCCATCTGGTTCAGGTCCGTTAAATAGACGTGAGCGTAGACGACGTGGTCCATGGTGAGGCCGCCTGCCGTCAGCACAGCCTTAACGTTCTCAAGGCACTGCCGAACCTGCGCATCGGCACCAGACGGCAGCACGCCTTTCGCGTCGCGCGCACCCTGGCCGGACACATAGACAAACTCACCGGTGTCGAGGCCTGGCGTGTAAGGTCCAACCGGCTTGACGCCGGCCGGGACAATGGGCTTCGGCGGCGCAGCAAGGCTTGCGGCGCAGGCGAGGACAGCCGAGAGCAGGACTCGGGTATTCATCACTGTGTTTGAGTGTAACGGAGGAGGGAGCGTTACGGCAGGGGAGGCTCCGGTTTATGCTCCGGAGCCTTGAGTGAACCTTATTTAACTTCGAGAATGTCCTTCTCTTTGGCCTTGGCCGCTGAGTCGATCTTCTGCATATAACCGTCCGTCAGCTTCTGCACTTCTTCAAGCGCGCGGCGCTCGTCGTCTTCGCTGATGAGCTTGTCCTTCAGCAGCTTCTTGCATTGCTCGTTGGCGTCGCGTCGCACATTGCGCAGGCTGACGCGATGTTCTTCAGCGACGTTGTGGAGCTTTCTGACGAAATCTTTTCGACGTTCTTCAGTGAGCTGCGGAATGGGCACACGAATGGTCTTGCCGTCGTTCCCGGGATTCAGACCAAGATCGGAGTTTCGGATTGCCTTCTCGATCGGAGCGATCAGCGATGTATCCCATGGCTGAAGCGTGATCATGAAGGGCTCGGGAACATGAAGTGTGGCGACCTGGTTCAAGGGCGTCGGAGTTCCGTAATAATCCACTTTGACTCCGTCCAGCAGGTTGACCGAGGCGCGTCCCGTGCGGATGTTGCTCATTTCGTGCTGCAGGTCGGCGATGACTTTATCCATCCGCGATCTTGCATTGGCGTCGATTTCACGAGTGCTTTTGAACTGGTGAGCGGATGAGGCAGGTTCCGGTTGAGGTTTCATAAAGTCATCGGTTCCCTTCAGCGGCAGTGATCAGTGTGCCAAGAGTCTCGCCGTGCGACATTCGCATTATATTGCCCGTCGTATTCAGATTGAACACTATGATCGGGAGCTTGTTGTCGCGGCACATAGCGACGGCAGATGCGTCCATCACCGCAAGTGACCTGGACAGCACCTCAGTGTAGTCGATGGTCGGGTAATGTACGGCGTCGGTGTGACGCAGCGGATCCTTGCTGTACACACCGTCGACACGCGTACCCTTGGCGAGCACGTCGGCCCTGATCTCAAGCGCACGGAGGGCAGCCGCCGTGTCGGTGGAGAAGTATGGGTTTGAGGTGCCGGCAGCGAAGATGACGATTCGGCCTTTTTCAAGGTGCCTGACGGCTCGTCTACGAATGTAGGGCTCGGCCACCTGCTGCATGGCGATGGCAGTCATGACGCGCGTCGGAATGCCCTGCTTTTCAAGAGCGTCCTGAAGAGCCAGCGCATTGATGACGGTCGCGAGCATGCCCATATGGTCCCCCGCTACACGATCCATGTTGCGGGCCGCGGCGGCGACTCCACGAAAGAAGTTGCCGCCACCAACGACGAGTCCAATCTGAATACCAGTGCGGGCGACCTCAGCGACCTCCGCGGCCAATGCGGCAACCTTGTCCGGGTCGATGCCGAACCCGGCACTCCCGGCGAGCACCTCGCCGCTCAGTTTCAGAAGAATGCGGCCGTAACCTGCCACGGGCCTACTCGGAAGCCTGATCTTCGGCCGCGTCGCCGCCCTGGGGCGTATCGCCGACCTTCATACGTGAGAAGCGGGCAATGGTGATGTTCTCACCAAGCTTGCCGACGGTGCTGTGCACCAGCTGGCCGACGGTAACGCCGGGGTCCTTGATAAACGGCTGGTCGAGCAGGCAAACCTCTTCGTAGTACTTGGCGATGCGGCCTTCCACGATCTTGTCGAGGATCTTCTCCGGCTTGCCTTCCTGGCGAGCGCGGTCGCGCGCGATCTCCTTCTCCTTATCGAGGATCGCTTCGGGAACGTCTTCCTTGCGAAGGTACTGAGGGTCGGTTGCGGCGATGTGCATCGCAATGTCATGCACCAGCTGCTTGAAGTCGTCCGTGCGCGCGACGAAGTCGGATTCGCAGTTCACTTCCACAAGCACGCCAAGCTGCGAGCCGGAGTGGATGTAAGCGCCGATCACACCCTGGCGGGTAGCGCGGGCAGCCTTCTTGCTCGCCGCCGCGATGCCGCGTTTACGCAGTACGACTTCCGCCTCCGCGAGGTTGCCGCCGGTTTCCTGCAGCGCCTTCTTGCATTCCATCATGCCGGCGCCGGTCTTTTCACGCAGTTCCTTCACGAGGGCTGCTGTGATTTCAGCCATGGTCGATTAAGTCCTTGTTCTGAAGTAGAAGAATTCGGCGGAGCGGGCAGGGAAGCGGCCGCAGCCGGCCGTTACGATTATACGTCGTTGAATGCGCGGGGCCGTTTGCAAACGCACGGCCCTGCGCACAGTGGAAAGGCTAGCTCCGGCCTTCGGCAGCGCCGGCCGGAACGGACTCGGCAGCGGGCACTTCCGAAGCAGGATTTTTGCGCGGCAGCGACATCGAGGGCAAATCCTCGTCGGGGATGCTCTCAGCCATAAGCTGCTCCGCATAGCGCGGGTCGAGATACTGGTGGTACTCGGAGTGTTCGACGAGTTCGACCGGCGCTTCTTCCGTGACAATACGGGAGGCCACGAAGTCCTGCTCAGTCGCAAGAGAACGGCCTTCCACGACCGCATCGGCGATCTTGGTTGTGAAGAGGCGAATGGCACGCAGGGCATCGTCGTTGCCCGGGATCACCCAGTCCACCTGTTCGGGATCACAGTTGGTGTCGACGACAGCGACAACGGGAATTCCAAGTCGGCGTGCTTCGGCAACGGCGATCTCTTCCTTGTTGGAGTCGATCACGAACAGCATGTCAGGGAGGCCGGGCATATCCTTGATGCCGGCGAGGTTCTGCTGTAGATGCTTGCGCTCGCGTTCCAGCTGGATGGCTTCCTTCTTGTTGCGGCCGAGGTAGCCGCCTTCGGCCACTTCCGAGTCCAGCTGCTTCAGGCGCTTGATTGACTTCTGGACGGTGGCGAAGTTGGTGAGCAGTCCGCCGAGCCATCGCTGGTTGACATAGTACATGGAGCAGCGTTGCGCTTCTTCAGCAACGGCTTCCTGCGCCTGGCGCTTGGTGCCGACAAAGAGTACCGTTTTGCCCTGGGCTGCCATTTCGCCGACGTACCGCATGGCGTCCTTGAACAGCTTGAGCGTCTTCTGGAGATCGATGATGTAGATCCCGTTGCGTTCGCCGAAGATGTATTCCTTCATCTTCGGATTCCAGCGCTTGGTCTGGTGCCCGAAGTGAACGCCAGCTTCGAGCAATTCCTTCATGGAGATGGACGGCAAAAGTAATCTGCTCCTTGATGCATGATGCCGCCGCCACGGTCCAAAGCGAGATTTGCGGCTGCGGCAGGTTCACCCGGCTGGCCTGGGCATCGGCGTCAGGCAGGAAGAGGCGACGGCTGGCGCCGCCAAAGCCGCTTCCGACAGGGCCGGTGACCGGATCGAAAGCGGGAGAGACGAAGGGGAAGGGACGAACGGGAAGGCAGGGCAGCCGGTGAGCTGCCCTGGACGTTACCGCTTCGAGAACTGGAACCGCTTACGAGCACCCTTCTGGCCGTACTTCTTGCGCTCGTGCTGTCTCGGGTCGCGGGTCAGATAACCCAGACCCTTCAGGCGCGGCCGGAGTTCGGTATTGAACTCAACGAGAGCGCGCGCGACACCCAGCCGGACGGCATCGGCCTGACCGGCAAACCCGCCGCCATTTACCAGAACCAGGACGTCGAACCGTTCCGCAGTCTCCGTGGCGAGCAAAGGCTGGCGCACAACAGCGCGCGCCGTTTCGGTGGTGAAGTATTCGTTGTAGGGACGATTGTTGACGACGATCCTGCCGTTGCCGGGCCGGAGGAAGACTCGCGCGATTGCTTTCTTGCGACGTCCGGTGCCCAGATGCTGAACTAAAGCTGCCACTAAGCGATTCTCCTGCTGCCTAAATTGCCGAATCAACCGGCTGCTGCGCCTGATGAGGGTGCTTCGGACCGGCATACACATTCAGCTTGCGGTACATCTGCTTGCCGAGCTTGTTCTTCGGCAGCATTCCCTGCACCGCGAGCTCCAGCATCCGCTCGGGACGCCGCTGACGCATCTTTCGCGCCTGAACTTCCTTGAGACCACCCGGGTAACCTGAGTGCGTACGATAGAGCTTGTCTTCTTCTTTACGGCCGGTCAGCCGTACCTTGTCCGCGTTCACGATGACGACGTGGTCGCCTGTGTCGATGAAGGGGGTATAGGTCGGTTTGTGCTTGCCCATCAGGATCATCGCGACCCTGGTCGCCAGCCGGCCAAGCACCACGCCGTCGGCATCAAAAACCAGCCACTTACGATCTCTGGTTTCGCCGGACGGAAATGGGGTGTTCATAGACAGACTTTCTCCGTTATGCCTTACAAAGATCTAAGTCTAGCCAAATGTTACGGGTTTTGTCAAACATTCCGGTGCGTCCAGCGGGTATCCTAACCCTTATCGAATCTCCATGAATGGTTCTCTTTGGGTAACCCTGCTTTTGTGCATTTCTGCGAACTGCCTGGCCGGAATTGAGGGCGTGGTAACCGACGGGCGTGGCGCCCGAATCGCCTCGGCGCGGCTTACGCTCCAGTCGAGCGGCGGAACCGTCGTTGCCGAGGCTACTTCGGATCAGGAGGGCCGGTTCAGCATTTCCGGACCTGCATCCGGCAGGTTTCTCCTGCGCGCAGTGGCTGCCGGATTCTCCGAACGCGAACAAGCGGTGACCGGTTCAACGGACGAAGCGCTCACTGTGGTGCTGGCGGTCGCTCCGGTCGCCAACGAAGTCACTGTGGCAGCAGTCCGGGGCTCGGTTGAGGATCTAACCACGTCGCCACTGATGACGTCCGTGGCTCAGCAGCACGACTACGAAAGCGCCCCGGCCGCAACGCTCGGCAGTGCACTTACCGGCAGGCCCGGTATTTTGCCTCAACAGACCACGGCGGGCCAGACCTCGCCTTTTCTCCGAGGTTTGACCGGCTATCAAACCTTGATCCTGCTCGACGGCATCCGCTATAACACCGCACTGTTTCGCAGTGGCCCTAACCAGTACCTGGCGTTCATCGACCCGTTCCAGACAGACCGGATGGAGTTGATTCTGGGTCCGAACTCGGCAGCCTGGGGGAGCGATGCGCTGGGCGGCACGATCGCGGTGATGACGCCCGACGCCCGGCTGTCGGACAGCGCTCGCGGGTGGGACCGGCCTCGTGGCGAGGTCTACCTGGCGGGCAACAGTGGTGATCTCTCGGCGGTGTCGCGCGTGAACGGTGCAATTTCGCGCCGGGCGCTCTGGATCTACGGGTCAGCGGGCCTCCGGCGTCATAACGATATTCGCCCCGGCGGAGGCTTTGATTCGCATAACGTTTATCGCCGCTGGTTCGGCCTGAATTCGGAACAGTTGCGCGAAGTCGTTGGGAACCGCCTCCAGGACACTGCATTCACCCAGCACGCACAGCAGATTAAGGCAGCCTTTGCCCCCGGAGCCCGACAACAAATCACGCTTCTGTACCAGCAAACGATCTATGAAGGCCTGCGGTCGTACCGCGACCTTCTTGGCGGACTCGGACGGCTGCAGTCGCTCTATGATCCCCAGGACGGAAAACTCGCCTATGCGCGGTACGAAAGGCTGCGCACCGGATTCTTTGATTCGCTTTCCGGCACTTTCTCCGTCAATCGGCAGGTGGACGGCAGCATACGGCAAGGCGCATCGTTCAGCAGTCCGATCACGACCGAGGACAACTCAGTGACTGCTCTGGGCTATGGCGGCCAGGCAACGACGCACATCGGCGGACGTCATCTGCAAACGTTCGGGGGCGAGATCTATGACGAGCAGATCGACGCGTGGCGCCACGACCGCGACCCTGTCCGGGGAACCGTGGCGCGGCTTCGTCCGGCCGTCCCTGATGACAGCAGGTACCGGACCAGCGGTGCCTTTCTCCATAACAGCTCGGAACTGATCCGCGGGCGGGTGCTGGCGAGCGCGGCAGTTCGCTACGCGCGCGCTTCGTTCGGCACGCGAGCAGACGACCTGGGCGGGATCGAGAGTCGAAGTACGTTTGACGACTTCACCTTCAACACGGCACTGCGGTACCAGGCAACGGAGGCGATCGGGCTGCACGCGTCCGTAAATCGCGGCTTCCGCGCACCGAACGTCACGGACCTGGCGAACGTCGGTCTGACCAGCCTTGGCTACGAGATTCCCCTGCAACTCGCGCTGCAGCACGGAGCATTGATCGGGCTTACTGCTGCCGAGAACGCGCTTCCGAGACCAGGTGCGGCGGGGCCGCTCCGGCCTGAGACGGTGATCAGCTACGAGATCGGGGCGAGCGTCCGCACCCGTGCGGTGCAGACCCGCATTCAGTTGTTCGATGCCGAGATGGCGGATCCGGTGGTACGCCGCACAGTGCTCTTTCCTGTCGAGGCGCTGCCGCGCGATCTCGGCGGAGTTCCCGTCACTCCAGTGGTGCAGACGGCCGCACAGCGGCAATCAGGAGTAGCTGGCGTTGCGACGGCGCTCGACCCTCGCAGCGTCAAAGCTTTTGTTAACGACGGCCAGTCACGGTACTACGGGCTCGAATGGGCACTCCACTGGAATATCGGTGGGGGCGTGCGCGTGGATACCGCATGGACATACCTGAACGGACGTGAGCTGTTCCCCAACCGGACAGCCCGGCGTTTGCCACCTGCAAACGGATTCACGTCGCTGCGCTACTCGCCTGGCGGTCACCGATGGTGGGTAGAAAGCGTGATGACGTACAGCGCCGCCCAGGAGCGACTGGCTGCGGGCGATCTCGATGACGAGCGCATCGGAGGTTCAAGGCGGCGGACCGACATCGCGGCGTTCTTCAACAGTGCTGTTGTTTCCCGGTGGATCTCCGGCGGTGTTTTTGTGCCCACCGGGGAGACACTGCGTCAGATTCAGGACCGGGTGCTGCCAATCGGCGCGACCATTGATGGGGTAAGGATCACAGATGACAACTCACGCGTGCCGCTGCTTAACCGTACGGCGGGATGGTTTCAGCACGACGTGCGGTTCGGCTGGCATGCAGGCGAGCACAGCACACTGTACGCCGGGGTGTTCAACCTCTTCGATGCTTCCTATCGCATGCACGGCTCGGGTGTCGATGCCACCGGCATTAGTGCGTTCGTCGGCTTGAAGCTTCGCTTTTGATTCGGGGTATCGTAAACGGAATATGAGCAGCCAGTTCAGCCGCCGCCAGTTGCTTACCGCGTTGCCGCTCGCCGGAATGCTCCCGGCGGCGGATAGCAGCCGTCCGAACGTGCTTCTGATCATGGCCGATGATCTCGGCTACGAGTGCCTCGGTTGCAATGGAGGAACCTCGTATCGCACGCCCAACCTTGACCGAATGGCCCGTTCCGGCGTTCGCTTCACACATGCATACGCTCAGCCGCTTTGCACGCCGACGCGCGTTCAGCTGATGACGGGGCAGCACAACTTCCGCAACTGGCGCGGCTTCGGCCTGATCGACCCGAGCGAGAAGACGTTCGGGCATCGCATGACGGAACTCGGATATCGCACAGCGATCGCCGGCAAGTGGCAGTTCTACAGTTACGAAGCCAAGGGCTCGCCACGTTACCGGGCCGGTATGCTTCCCGACCAGAGCGGGTTTCAGCAGCATCTGCTCTGGCACGCCAA
>DASQEG010000701.1:0-6063 GCA_035633775.1 Bryobacteraceae bacterium | reverse complement strand
TCCAAATCACCGCCGCCTCGTCACCGCACGCGCAGCGGCACCACGAAGCAGAAGTCGCACTAAGTCTGGACGAAATTCAGGTTCTACACGCACACCGAGTCCTGCGACACTTAGCGGCGACAAGGCAAGGGCGGCTGAGGTGCTCGGGGTCAGCCGCGCAACGTTGTACCGGCTGCTGGCGAAAGAACCGCCTCAGTCAGCACTTTGACTGTTAATGGGGACGGCCGCGCAGGAGCGCACGGTTGCGACTGCTTGTTCTTTGACTCGCACTTGCCGCGAGCACGATTTCCCGTCACCGGTGTGGAAAGTGACGCGGTAGGTTCCGGGCGCTGTCAGCAGCCGGTATCCTGCGCGCTCCAAGCCAGTCCGCGGAATCTCCTCGGAGTTGAGGCTCACGCGGTGGTGCTTCTCCATGCCTGCGATGTGCAGGATGCCTGGCTGAAGTTCTTGTTCGAATTCTCCAGAACTTGCGGCAATAGGAGAAGTTGAGGCCAACAGCAGGGCGACGGCAACATTTCGCTTCACGTCTAAGGACGTTGCACGCCGCTGACCAGAGGGTCGGACAGTCCGAAGCAATGACTTGCAGTCGTGGTGGCCGATACTCTGTCGCACCGTTGAGAACGGAGTCTCAGCCGTGAGATGGGCGGTCGCCGGTGGGCTTCGGTAAGTGCCTGAAAATGGGCCGAGTCGATATGGCGCACGAAGTGCCTTTCAACTACCGTGCCTCAGCAGACGACATTTAGCCACCGCTGTAAACTCGTCGCCCTCAAATGGAAGATCGCGGCCAGCGTGACCGCAGCTCTCCTCGTGGTAGCCGCCCACGCATTCGTGAGCCTGTCACGCTATCTGGATGTGGCATTGCTGGACGGCTTCTCCGGGCGAGGGACGGTCTACTACTCGGCACCGCGCGTCCTCACGCCGGGCGACCAGGTGATGGCCGACGATATCGTGTCCGCACTCCGCGCTGCGGGATACAGCGAGAACTCCTCAAACGCGATTGGGTCATACGAGGCGAAAGGCAGGACGTTGTCTATCGTCCCCGGGCCTGCTTCATACTTCCGCTCAGAACCCGTGCGCGTCAACTTCGACAACGGCACAGTCAGCAAGCTTCTACTCGCCAGTACTGGGCAGGAGATCCAATCCTACGCCCTTGAACCGCAGCCGCTCGGGATGATTGCAGACGGGGCCGTTCAACGACGGACTCCGTATGCGTTTGATGAGATTCCGCCCAACGTGGTGAACGCAATGCTCTCGGCCGAGGACAAGAATTTCTTCCGGCATTTCGGCTTCGATCCCCTTCGCGTCGCGAAGGCGGTTTGGGTCAATTCAAAGAGCAGGCGCAGGGCGCAGGGCGGCTCGACGCTGACGATGCAGCTTGCGCGCAATCTTTATCTGGATGCAGACAAGACGTGGCTGCGCAAAGCTAAGGAACTCGTCATTGCGGAGATGCTGGAGATTAAACTCTCCAAGCAGGAGATCTTTGAACATTACATCAATCAGGTGTACCTGGGCCGTCGTGACACGATGGAGGTCCGCGGTTTCGGTCAGGCAGCGCGGACCTATTTCGGCAAGGATCTGCGGAAGCTGTCGCTTGGGGAAGCGGCTCTGCTGGCAGGTATTATCCAACGCCCGAGCTACTTCGATCCCGTTCGCCATCCTGAGCGTGCGCTTGGAAGGCGCAACGTCGTGCTTCGGATGATGGCTCAGAATGAGTTCATCAGTGCTGCCGAGAGAGTAACCGCGTCAGCGGAGCCACTCGTCCTCGCGCCTCGCACGCCGGCAGCAAGCGACAATGCGTGGTTCCTGGACCTCGCCTCCGAGGAATTCAGCGACTCCGACACGGTTGTTGGTGGAGCGCGTGTTTACACGACGATCGATCCCTATCTTCAACGGGCGGCTTCGGCCGCAGTGGAGCGTGGGATGCAACTCGTTGACGCCCAACTGCGAGGCCGCAGAACAAAAGCAGCGCCCCAGGTGGCGCTCGTTGCTATCGACTCGCACACAGGCGAGGTGAAAGCCCTAATTGGCGGACGCGATTTCGGCGCAAGTCAGCTGAATCGAGCGGTGGCGCTTCGACAGCCCGGATCCGTCTTCAAGCCGTTTGTCTACGCCGCAGCGTTAAGCCCGCAGCAGGGCAAGCAGGCGGAGTTCACACCCGCAAGCACCGTCACCGATCAGCCGACCACATTCCGGTTTGCCGGGCAAAGCTACACGCCGTCGAATTTCGGCGATCAGTTCTATGGCCGTGTCAGCCTTCGAAAGGCGCTCGCAAAATCGATGAACATCGCCACCGTCTCCGTAGCGGAACGAGTTGGCTACAGGCGCGTACTTGATGTGGCCACGGAATCGGGTCTGAACGGCAAGATGCGCGCGACCCCTTCGCTCGCATTGGGAGCTTATGAAGCAACGCCGCTCGAAATGGCCGCTTCATATTCGGTTTTTGCCAATGCCGGTGTGGCGGTACAGCCCACGTTCATTGCTGAGGTAAGGGCACCCGGCGGCGCGCTGCATCGCCGGAAAGACCCGCGTCAGGGACGCCGCGTGCTTGATCCGCAGGTGGCCTTCGTGATGCAGGACATGCTTTCGGAAGTCGTAAGGTCCGGCACCGCGGCCAAGGTCCGCTCAGAAGGTTTCCATGTGCCGGCGGCCGGCAAGACCGGCACTTCGCGTGACGGTTGGTTCGTCGGTTACACGTCGAATCTGATTTGCGCAGTGTGGGTCGGCTATGACGACGGAAGCGATCTCGACCTCGAGGGCGCTAAGTCTGCTCTGCCGATTTGGACGGCATTCATGAAGGCTGCAGCCCGGCGACAACCGTACCGGCAAGATCTCGGGGACGCTCCGAGCGGTGTGGTGACCCTGTCCGTCGACTCGAATACAGGTCTGATTGCTGACGCGTCCTGCCCGAACTCGCGTCGTGAAGTCTTCGTGGCCGGTACTGAACCGAGGTCGCGGTGCAATCATGGCGCCGTCCAAGCGGAAAGCACTGACGAGAGCAGTTCCGAAGGCAGCCCCGTCGCAACTGCGATCTGGTCGGGAGGAAGTGAAAGTGATTAGAACAATCTGCGCCGTCGCTCTGCCGCTTGCATTACTTGCAGGCGATGCGGGCAAGCCGTCTGCTATCAATTACCGAGTGACTTCTGTCCGCGCATCTGTGCCAGCGCCGCAGACGAAGGTCGAGGCTCCGACTGTACCCGCATCATTTGCACCACAGACGGGCACGGCCTGTTATCTTGGCCAGGAGTCAGGCGGATTGACGGCGACGCATCCCACGCTTCCGGTTGGAAGCAAGGCAGCGGTTACTCGTGTCAGCACAGGGAAAGCGGTGGTGGTCACCGTCACGGCGCGGGCACGGTTCAGTGGTGATCGCATCGTTGGACTGAGTTACGATGCAGCCCGCGAACTCGGCTTCGTTTCCTCCGGCACGACAACGGTCCGGATTGAGGCGGCACCAACGAGTACGCTTAAGTAGATGGTCGTTGCACCTGTCCCCGCAGACGAAGCAGAGCGGCTGGCAGCGCTCCGCGCTTACAACATTCTTGATACACAGCCGGAGCCTGGCTTTGACAGGCTTACCCGGCTTGGAGCCCGAGTGTTTTCAGCGCCGATTGTGCTGGTCTCCCTCATCGATCACAACCGGCAGTGGTTCAAGTCCTGCTACGGGTTGAGTGCTTCAGAGACGGCCAGGGACATTTCGTTCTGCAGTCACGCCATCCTGAGTGCGGAGCCACTAGTCATCAAAGATGCCATGGCAGATTCCCGTTTCGCGGATAATCCTTTCGTCACCAGCGATCCTTGCATTCGCTTCTACGCCGGAGCGCCTTTGATCGCTCCCTCGGGAGCGCGCCTCGGAACCTTCTGCGTGATCGACAGGGCGCCGCGACCGGACTTCACGTCCGAGCATGTCGAGAACCTTCGCGACTTTGCCGCGATCGTAGTGGAGGAACTGGAGCTAAGGAAAACAGGACGTGAACTACTCGAGGCGCATGCGACGCTCACCGAACGGGAACAGGAGTTGCGGGAGCAGACGCGCAGAGCAGAAGAGGTGAGCCGCCTGAAGAGCGAGTTCCTCGCGAATATGAGCCATGAGCTGAGGACGCCGCTGAATGGCATTATCGGTTTTTCGGAGCTGCTGGCGGACGGCAAAGGGGGTGAGCTGACCGACCGGCAGCAACGGTTCCTGAACAACATTCTGGTGAGTTCCAGGCATTTGCTGCACCTCATCAATGACCTGCTGGACCTCGCGAAGATCGAGGCGGGGCGTCTCGAATTGCACCCGCAATCGACGTCAGCGCGCACCCTGGTTGGTGAAGTGATCGGATCGGTGCAATCGCTCGCCGGCGCGAAGAACATCGATTTAATTGCTGACGTCAGCGAGGCTGCCGAGGACTTGTACGTAGATCCCGCACGGTTCAAGCAGGTGATCTACAACTACGTCTCGAACGCGATCAAGTTTACCCCGGAAAGTGGCCAAGTTCACGTCAATGTATCCCGGGAACCCTCAGGCGCCATCCGTGTGGATGTGACCGACACAGGCATCGGCATCGCGGACGAGCAGATTGCCACGCTGTTTCAGCGATTTCACCAACTCGATTCCGGTCCTGCGAAACGATACGGCGGCACAGGTCTCGGGCTCGCCCTCGTCAAGAAATTGATCGAGCAGCAGAACGGCCGGGTGGAGGTCCAGAGCACACCAAGTAATGGCAGCCGCTTCTCTGCTGTGTTGCCGGATGCTTCAGCACGCGACCGGGTATGATCGTTGCTTGTGCCAGCTGCTCGCGTTCTCGTCGTAGATGACCACCCCATCAATCTGGAGCTAATCACGCTGCTGCTCGAAGCCGAAGGTTTTGACGTGACTTCGGCCAGTAACGCGGAAGAAGCGCTTGCCGCGTTGAAGGCGCGTGTACCGGATGTGCTCGTGCTGGACGTGCAACTTCCGGGCATGAGTGGACTCGACTTGATGAAGGTAGTTCGCTCGCGTCCGGATACGTGCGGCATCTGTGCAGTTGTGGTCACTTCCTATGCCATGGAAGCAGACCGGGAGATCGCAACTGCTGCCGGCTGTGATGCCTACTTCACGAAACCTGTCAACACCAGGGAATTCGCCGCGGCCATCCGAGACGTCTATGATCGATCCCGGCAACTCAGGTCTATTAGTGCCGTGCCGCCCGACTTGGACTAGGTCGTATGTTATTACGCAGGCCTCTCGGACAGCCACGTGGATTGATTATCTTCCCGTGTGGTCAGAATATTCGGCATGCGACGTGATCGAACTGATCGACTGCGTTGCGGACTGCCGATCCATAGACCATATCGCGAGGCGCGGACTGCATGCTCCCCGGCTGAGGATGTGCTGTGACGCATCAGTGGCCGACACCTTGGGGCCATTGTGCCGCTCCTTACGGTTATTGGTCAACTACGAACATCATCACCCATCTTTGTTTTTGCTGTTCCCGACAAAGTCGAAGACCTTGAAGAGGTCTTATCACACCTGCAAGGGCCTTTCATTCTTGTCGGCCGGAGCTATGGTGGACTCCTGGCGCTTGAGACAGCGGTCGGCCGTGCCGATATATCTTCGATTGTCCTCTACGAACCTGTTTGCTGCCCGTTCGCGCCGACTGCCATCAAACCGCTCCGGCGAGCTCTTGAGTCAGGCGACCTCGACGAAGCGTTGGCACTGATCATAACGGACGTAAGCGGCGCTCCGACCGAGCAAGTCACCGCTCTCCGCAATAGTCCAGCCTGGGAATACCTGAAGCTGCTCGCCGTTCCGGCAGCACAGACTTGTCGGCCCTAAACGGGTATAGCCCGCTGCCAGCTACGCTGAAATCCCTGCGCCCGTGACCGTTCTGACCGGGAGCTTGAATGAGAACAAGGAGCTGTGCGGTACGGCGGCAAACCCCTTCCTCGACGCGCTCTCAACTGCGGCGAAGCTCACGGTGCCTGACCAAGCCCACTTGGCGCACATCGAAGAACCTGCATGATTGGCTGAAGCTGTCGAAGCCGCGATCTCCGGCACGTCCCTAGCATGAAGCTGCCTGTCCTGATCGCCATCTGGTAGTC
>DASQEG010000700.1:0-2683 GCA_035633775.1 Bryobacteraceae bacterium | reverse complement strand
TTCTTCAGAGTATCGATCGGAAGTTGGAGTACGAAGCGGTGCAACGAGGTGTTAGGACTTATCCAGCCGAGAAGTACTTCCTGCAGCAGAAAGGAGCTCTGGACGTTGATTCGTCGGCGGGCGTGAAGGCCGAGACTTTGTATGGGCTTGCCGAAGTCGATCCTGCACTGTCGAACACAGACCAGGCCAGGCAAGCCCGCGAGCAGTTACTTGCGTCAAAGAATCCGCAGTACCTTACAGGTGCATTGACGCGCATGCCGCTGTTGTATGTGGGGGCGCGGCAGGAGCACGCCGAACATGCGAAGGAACTGCTCGCGCTGGCGGAAAAGCTCGCTTCGACGCTAAAGGCTGTGGATCCACGCTCAGTCACCGCCGCGACAGCATTGTCGCAGTTGTATACGAGTGCCGCTATGCACGAGGCCGTGCCTAAAGAGAAGCTTGCGCTTCTGGAGATGGCGTATGTAAATGCAACTGCGCCTCAACAGAAGTTTTATGTGCAGGGTGAACGGGCAGAGGCTTACCTCGCTCTCGGTGATCACCAGCGCGCGGCGAAGGAGGCAACGGAATGGCTGCAATCGGCGGATTCCATGCCCAACGACTGGAACTATGGCAATGCCATCCATCGCGGGAATCTTCTATTGGGCCGGATCGCCCTTGACCAGGGCGATGTAGAAGGAGCAAAGCAGCGGCTGCTCGCGGCGGGGCGGACAAAAGGCTCACCACAGCTGAATTCGTTTGGCCCGCGATGGGAGTTGGCGCAGGAACTGTTGAACCGAGGGGAGCGGAACGCAGTGCTGGACTACCTGGCACTGTGCAGGAACTTCTGGCGTGGGCAAGAGGGTTTGTTGGACAACTGGGCATCCGCAATCCGCTCGGGGGCTGTGCCGCGCCTTGGGCAACGGGGTCCGGGTATGCACGGTGTTTCGAACGCGTCACTGGTGCTGACTGGTAAGGCTGCCACAGAATTCCAGCTGAAAGATCTGCAGGGGAACAAGCACTCGCTCGAGCAATACAAGGGCAAGGTTGTGCTGCTGGACTTTTGGACCACATGGTGTGGCCCGTGCCGCACCGAGATGCCTATTTTCGAGAAGCTCCATCGCGAGTCGGCGACCACCGACGTTGTGGTGTTGGCGGTGGATGTAGATGAGCCGAAGGTAACGGTCGCAGAGTTCATCCAAAAGGGCAAGTACACTCTGCCGGTGCTATTGACGGAAGGAACGGATGTGGCGCGCAAGTATGGGATTCAGGCTTTCCCGACGCTCGTCACGCTTGACAAACAAGGCCGTGTAGCGGAGGTGATTATCGGAAGCCGGAGCGAAGAGGAACTGCGCAGGGCCGTTCAAACGGCTCGGGCGGGAGCGCCGGCTCCGGCTCCTATCGTTGTGTCAGCGGTCACCGATGCACAGGCTCCAGAAGATTACTACCGTAATGCCTTCGGGCTGCTGCACGAGCAAAAGCTGGTAGAAGCGGAAGCGGCGCTGACCCGGGCGATCGAGGCGCGCAGTGGGTGGGTGCAGGCGCTGGTAGCCAGGGGGCAGACTCGGTACAGGCTGAAGAAGTATGATGACGCAATCGCCGATTTCGATGCGGTGATTCGATTGAGGCCGGAGATGGCCCCGGCGTACGACCAGCGCGGGCTGGCTTACTCGTATTCTGGGCGGCATCAGAAGGCAATCGCTGATTACACGAAGGCGATCGAACTGGCTCCAGAGATGGCGGGGCCCTACAACAATCGTGGGTGGGCATACCTGGAGTCGAAGCGTTATCAGGACGCGATGACGGACCTGAACAGGGCGCTCGAGTTGAACCCTGCCTACCGCCTCGCTTTGGAAAACCGGCTGCGGCTGCACATGGAGACGAAGGAGTACGCCAAGGCCGTCGCCGACGGCGAGGCGGTGCTGCGGGTGGAACCGCATGCAAACTGGGCGAAGGAGCGAATTGCGGACGCTCGCCGATTCATCGGCGCAGAAGCAGGACTCGCGGCTCCGGCGGCAATCGCACCGAAGGATGGGGCTGTGTTCGATCATTTTCCGCGGGACACGGTGCTGCAGTGGGCACTCGTGCCTCGAGCAGTGGGATATGAGGTTGAGGTGGACTACTCGTACAGCGGCAAGTGGCATTCGGAAGCTGGTGGACAGCAGCCGCTGCACCGTGTGACGGAACCGGAGTACCGGTTCCCGTTTGTGGGGGCGCAGCCGGGTCGATGGCGGGTTCGAGCACTGGGGGCCGATGGCCGGGCGGGCGAGTTCAGCCCCTGGTGGCACTTTCGATACACGCGTTAGTTGAATGGGTACTCATGTAAGGTCCCGCTCCGGGCGTGCGGGTGTAATGGAAAACGTAGGACCAGCCACCCAGCGAGTTCGAACGGACCTATGACCCTGGACAGAGACGGCGAAGGCGGAAGCTTCTGGCGGAACATCACTGGCAAGCTACATTGGGCGCGCATCGCGGGCCTGGTCTTCACAACCGTGTTCCTGACGGGGACAGGGTACGAAATACAGCACGGCCATTTCGCCTTGCCCTCTTCCTCGCCAGAGTCTCCCTGGCTCTTGGCTGGTGGCTGCTTATGTGCGACAAGCAGCCCTTTTTCAACCGACGGTACGGCCGGCGACATCACGCTGGTAGTATCCTGCTCGCTGCGGGTAGTTTGGCCAATTCATACCTGAGCCTGCGGTAGCGGCTG
>DASQEG010000699.1:0-1653 GCA_035633775.1 Bryobacteraceae bacterium | reverse complement strand
AATGGCAGTGCAGTTTGTTAACCGACATCTGGAGGCGAACCATTGAAAGCTGCCCACCCAAGCCTGTCCCAAACACGGTTTGCCCGTGGAACGATGTCTGTTGCTGGTCGGGCGGCGTGCCGGTAGCCTGCCGAAGAACATCAGGTCTCATTGCTGCGGTCGTTCTTACACCCATGTATTGCTTCAAGCCAGCCCGTTTCCTCTAACCGACTAGTTTGAGCGTGAAAGATGCTCGTTGCGGGCATCGCCGCCGCCGGCATATGAGTTCCCTTTCCAAAAGTGACGGATATGATATAAATCCAGCACCCAAGGGAGCCTTTGTCATATATGAAAACCGTCTGTGGCCTTCTTGTCCTTGGCCTCGGCGTGTCCTGCGCGTATGCCCAAAGCGGCGCGGGCTCGATTCAGGGCACTATCTCCGACGCCACTGCCTCGCCCATTCCCGCTGCATCAGTGCGTGTCGTCAACACCGCCACCGGCGTTGTCAGCGAATCCACGGCGAACGAAACGGGCTTCTTCACCGTCCCAGGTCTCTTCGCCGGTCCTTATGCGGTGACCTTTTCGGCGCCTGGTATGAAGACCTCCCAGGTCACGGTCACACTCCGCAACGCGCAAAACGTGGTCCTCAACCCAACTCTGCAGATCGGCGACGTCGCTGAACAGGTTACAGTCAACGCCAGCGAAGTCCAGTTGGTAACTTACGATAGCCCTACCGTCTCGAATCACCTCGACCGCACCCGCCTCGACCAGCTACCGCAAAACACCCGCAATGTCATGCGCCTGGTTACCGCCACGACGCCCGGCGTCGAATCCGGCGGTCAGCGCGTCAACGGCTTAATGCACGAAGGATTTGAGTATACGCAGGACGGCGCTCCGATGACGAATCGCAACTTCGGAGGTGCCCGCAACTCCGACCTCGCGCAACTGCCCGACCCGGACGCGGTGGAGGAAGTAAAGATCGAGACCCTTAACTCCGGGGCGCAGTTCGCGACTCCGGCTACCGCGATCATCACCACAAAATCCGGCACCAATCAGCTGCACGGCACCATGTTCCACACAATGCGCAATAATGCCATCGGTGTGGCCCGGGCCCGCCAAAGTCCCGCTGATTTTGCTGCTCCTCACCTGGTCCGAAATGAATTCGGTCTTTCGGGGGGCGGTCCCATCTATTTCCCGAAACTGTACGACGGCAGAGATAAGTCGTTCTGGTTCGGTGCGTGGGAGAAGTTCAGCCTGCGCCAGTCCGCGAATCAGCTGGTCTTCGTCCCCACGCTCGCGATGCGGCAGGGCGACTTTAGCAACGTCCCCAACGCGGCCGGTGTGCAGTTCCAGCTCTACGATCCGGACAGTACCGACGAGAACCTCGTCCGCACGCCGTTCCCCAACAACCGCATTCCGATCAGCCGCATGAGCCCGCTCGCCCGGGCGCTGTACGAAGCAACTCCCCTGCCTACGCTGCCCGACAACCCGCTCGTCCGGTCGAACTACGTCGACGTGAACAACACCAAACAGGACATCCCTAACTTCAACGTCCGGCTCGACCATGTGTTCGATGCGAACAACCGCGGTTATGCACGTTTTACCCACATCGACCAGTTCCAGCAGGGCCTGCGCAATTACCCGGAGAACTCACCCGCCAACATTGGAGGCGGA
>DASQEG010000698.1:0-5984 GCA_035633775.1 Bryobacteraceae bacterium | reverse complement strand
CCGCAGCTTTGTCGCCGAGACGCTGACGCTTGCCCCCGAGGATAAAAATCCAGTCGATCCAGCCGCAGATGGCCAGCAGCAGGTTTCTTACGAACGACTGGCCGAACGTGCATGGCCGCCCGGTCTCGCCGTGAATAACGGAGATGCCCACAATCCGCTTGCCAAAGCTCTGCCCGCCAGAGAAACCGTCGGCGAACAGTAGATAGAACACCGCGAAGCCCCCAGCGGCAATCACGGCGACTACCCCGAGTTCCGTCGACATTGAACCGAGCATCAGGGCGGCGACGATCGGCACAGCTGCGAGCACGGTGTCAAGAATCTGCGCGACGAGGCGCTGGCCAAGCGACGCGAGATTCGTGGGGACAGGGGTGGGCCAGGCTTGCGGTTGCATATCTCCCAGGATCAACCTGCGGCATTCAGTGCGGGAACTTTCAATTCTGCAGCCTCCCCCGCCTGCTGCCGCCACATGGCATAGTACAACGCCTTGGCTGCGACAAGTTCTTCGTGCGTGCCCACTTCAACAATGGTGCCGCGCTCCAGGACACAGATCCGGTCAGCATGCATCAGCGTTGATAAGCGGTGCGCAATCAGAACAGTGATGGCGTTGCTCCGAAGGCTCACGTCGCGAATGGTGCGGTTGACCTCTTCTTCAGTGATTGAGTCGAGGGCGGAGGTCGCTTCGTCAAACACGAGCAGGTGCGGGCGTCGCAGCAGGGCCCGGGCGATTGCAAGGCGCTGGCGCTCGCCTCCTGAAACCTTGATGCCGCCCTCGCCGATGACTGTGTCGAGGCCGCGGCCCCCGCGCTGCAGAAGAGAGTCTGCAGCTGCTCCCTTGAGAGCAGTCAGACACTGCTCGTCCGTCGCGTCGGGCCGAACGAAAAGGAGATTCTCGCGAATCGTTCCGGAGAACAGCTGCGGGTCCTGCGTCACCAGGCCGATGCGCTCGCGAAAGTGTTCAAGGTCGATTCGGTCGGACGGAATACCGTTATACAAAACCTGTCCGGACTTCGGCCGGTAGAGCCCGGCGAGCATCTTCACCATGGTTGTCTTGCCCGCGCCCGACGGACCTGCGAACGCGATGGTTTCCCCGCGCCGAACACGAAACGAGACTTCAATCAACGCAGGTGCGGAAGCCGAGCGGTGCTGGAAGCCGACACGATCGAACGCAAGTTCCGTCAGTTCATCGATGCGCACCGGGCTCTCAGGCAGGGGGTCCCGGGGTGCGCTGAGGATGGCGCCGTAGTTCTCCAGCGATGCTTCGGTTTCGCGATAGATGTTCAGAACGTTGCCGAACTCCTGCAGCGGGGTGAAGAGAAAGAAACTGTAGATCCACAGCGCGAAGAACTGGCCCACTGTAATCTCACGCGTGAAGATGAGCCAGAGCATCACGAAGAGGATGCTCGTGCGCAGCAGGTTCACGATCGTTCCCTGAAGAAAGCTCAGGCTCCGCAGGGTTTTTACCTTGCCGAGTTCAAGTCCCAGGATGCGTTCCGCTGTCCCGTTCAGGCGGCGCGTCTCCTGTGCGGCGAGCCCGAGGCTCTTAACGAGTTCAATGTTCCGAAGCGATTCCGTGGTCGCTCCGGCCAGCGCAGTGGTTTCCGCAACGATCTTTTTCTGTGCCGCCTTGATCCGCTGGCCGAGGCTGATGCTGACCCAGGCAAGCACTACGATGGTCGCCAGATAGACCGGCGCGATCGCCCAGTGCACGGTGGCCGCATAGGCCATCACGAAAAGGAAGCCCACGAGCGTTGTGAAGACAACATTCACGGCAGAGTTGAGGAAACGCTCGACATCCGTGCGTACCTTGTTCAGCTTGCCGAGCGTTTCGCCGCTTCGCTGATCCTCGAATGCTTCGTAGGGCAGGTCGAGCGAGTGCCGCACACCGTCGGAGTAGAGCTGCGCTCCGGTGCGCTGGACGATCAGACTTACAAAGTAGTCCTGAAAGTTCTTGGCGATTCGAGATACCAGCGCCACGCCAACGGCCGCGGCCAGCAGAACCGATACGCCCTGCAGAAACTCACTCGTGCTGTATTGATCGTAGCGAGTCGCATAACGATCGATGATGTGACGAAAGATCAGCGGATCGAGCAGCGAAAAGATCATATTCACCGCAGCCAGCACCAGCGCGAGCACAAGTGTGCTGCGCTGACGGCTGAGGTATGGGACAAGAACCCGCATGTTTGGGGGACAGTCCTACGCGCCTGCACCCTTCGATGCTGTTTCGGCTGCCCAGCGAGTCTGCCAGCGCTTGACCGTTTCACGGCCGTGAGGAGCAGCGTCAACCAACTTCTCAAGGTTGTAACTCATCCGCGGATTGCCGACGCGCTCACGCAGCTCGTGAAGGAACGGTTCCATCTTTGCGAATACCAGCAGGTACTCCCCGTTGGCATCGCAAAACAGGTCACGGTCGATCGCGCCGTGGTTCACCATCGCGGCTGCCATCTCCCAGTAGGACGCAACCATTCGCAACGAGCCGCTGCGCTCACTTGCGAAGGTGGCCATCACGTCTTCGATACTGGCGGGCTTAAATTGCTCGATGAACCAGGCCCGCGCTTCCCGCAACTTCTCATCGCGCCGGAGTTCATACAGCTTCAGAATCAGCTCTGCATCCTGAGGTGTGGCCATAGGTGCTTGTCAGGGTAGCGCGCATGGGTCCGGCAAGTCATTAACCGGTGGTCAACGCACCGGCCTCCGGGTGCGTCATTATGTGTAGATATGAGACCCATTGTGCGGCGGGAAGGCCAGCGCGGCTTCTCGCTCATCGAACTCCTGATCGTGGTCGCGATCATCCTCATTCTGGCGGCCATTGCGGCGCCCAAGCTGAATCAGAACCGCATGCACGCGCAGGAGACCGCGGCGATCCGCGAGATCCAGACCATCCACACCGCACAAACGCAGTACTACTCGCAGTTCGGCCGCTACGCCACGGCGCTGCCTGAACTGGGCCCACCGGCGGGCGGGCAGGAAGGTCCGTCCGGAGCGAATCTCATCCCGGGGGAACTGGCCAAGGGCCAAAAGAGTGGCTATAAATTCGTTCTCGTCGGAGGCCCGAACGGCTACACCGTCAACGCCAACCCGGACGCGTTCGGTAACACCGGGCGGCGGACGTTTTTCTCTGACCAGTCGCTCGTCATCCGGCAAAACTGGACGGCCGAACCAGCAAACGCCTCCAGTCCTGAGCTGAAGTAGCGCTCGTCAGAAGTTCACGCTGAAACTACCGAAGACGATAACCCAGCGGTCGCGTGTGTCTCCTGATGGCACAGCTCCCAATGGGTCGCCGGATGTGGCACCGTTGTACACTTTTGTTCCGCCTCCAACGCGGAACAGTTGTGCGCGGTCAATAGCCACGTTGAAGCCTGCCTGAGCGTAGTATCCCGTGCCGTCCCGCAGCGCACATTGCGGGCACTCGAAGCGGAAGCCGGCGTCCTGAAAGGGCTGTCTCAGCCGTTCGCTGTACCGTATGTAGACGCCGCCTCCTCCCCCATAGATGTGCAGCTTGTCGTCGAGCATTGGCAGAATCACCCGTCCGCCGAACGGCAGAAACTGCTGATAGTCGCGGATCCGGAGATTGCCGAATGCGGTCGGCACGAAGTCACGCACGCGGGCGGCTCCAAACAGCGTTTCGTATCCGACTTCAGCCATAAGATACCGGATAGGCCGATAGCCGCCCGTGAAGCCTATGCCGCCGCTGTTTGATAGAGCATTGCGCAGGTCGTCACGCGGGATGCCGGCTCCGCCGGTCAGGTTTACGCTGAACTTCCGGAAGTCCTGGCCGGATGCAATGGCTCCGGCGAGCAGGAACAGAGGGAGAGCCCGTTTCATGGTCCCGTGGACGCGTGCCGCAAAACGTAAGTTGCGAAGTTTGTAAGATTTCTGCTTTACGTTACGAACCGGACATCCACCTGGGAGTAGACTTCGCGCGTCATCTCGAGATCCGCGAACGAGATGCCTGGCAGCTTCGCAGATGCTGTTCCTGCCGCTACTCCCCAGCGCACTGCGTCGAGGAAGTGCTTGCCGCCGTTCATCGCCCACACGAACGCTGCGGCCAGAGCATCGCCCGCACCGATCGGGGATATAGCGTCAATGCGTGGCGGGATCGCTTCAAAGATGTCGCTGTCGTGCTGTGCCATTGCGCCACGGCTTCCCAGCGACAGCACCACCGACTCGGCACCCATTCCGCGCAGCCGCTGTACGGCCTCGATGAGGTGGCTGCGTGTAATCAGCGCACGGTTGAGCAGTCGTTCTGTCTCCGGCTGGTTGGGACTTACAACCGTTGGGCTGGCTTCCATTCCGTGGAGCAAAGCATCGCCGTCGGTATCGAGCAGTGTCTTCACCTTGCGCCTTCGCGCCGTCTCGATAAGTTCTTTATAGAAAGCCGCAGGAACACCGGGAGGAAGGCTCCCGCAGATCATGAACCACTTCGCCTTATCGAGCCGCTCTTCCACTTTGCTGGCGATCTTTGCCAACTCCTTCGTAGTCAGGCGTGGACCGATCTCATTCAGCTTGACCGTGAGCCCCTGTTTGTCGGTGATTGTCAGGTTCGTGCGCATCTCGCTTTCCGTGCGCACCAGTTCCATCGGAAAAGAGCAGCACCCCGAGCCGGAGATCTGCTCGAAACGTTTTCCCGTCTGCCCGCCCGTCGTTGCGATCGCCAGAGTTTCCCCTCCAAACTGCTGGATCACGCGCGATGCGTTGATTCCGCGGCCCCCCTGCGATTCGCCTGTCGACAGGATGTAACCGCGGTCCTCAAAGGCAAGGCGATCAACCATCACATTTCGATCAAGCGCTGGGTTAATCGTAAGCGTCAGAATCAAGGTTCCAGTGTAGCGGAATTCCTTGAAAAATCATCCACGGTCGTACCCGCGGCACACCGTGGGTGTTATGCTGAAGAAGGCAATAAGCTCCGCACAATTTGGGCGTAACAAGCTGAGCGGGTAACCCTCATGCCGAAAGCGATCGAAGTCACCGAACTCATCCTGCGCGACGCACATCAGAGCCTGATGGCAACGCGAATGGCGATGGAAGACATGGTGCCGGCCTGCGAAGATATCGACCAGGCTGGTTACTGGTCAGTGGAGTGCTGGGGCGGCGCAACATTCGACGCCTGCATCCGTTTCCTCAACGAAGATCCGTGGGAACGGCTCCGCACGTTTCGCAAGCTCCTGCCCAACTCGCGCCTCCAGATGCTGCTGCGTGGGCAGAACCTCCTCGGGTACAGACATTACGAAGACACCGTAGTCGATCGTTTCGTCGAGAAGGCTGCCGAGAATGGCATGGATGTGTTCCGCGTGTTCGACGCATTGAACGACGTCCGCAACCTTCGCCGTCCCATCGAAGCCGTGAAGCGCGCTGGAAAACACGCGCAGGGCACCATCTGCTACACAGTAAGCCCGCTGCACACCGTGACCGGATTCGTTGAGATGGCGGAACAGCTGGTCGAGATGGGCTGCCACTCCATCTGCATCAAGGACATGGCAGCGCTGCTGAAGCCGCAGCCTGCGTACGACATCGTGCGCGGGATCAAGGACGCCGTCGGTGAAGGTGTGCTGGTACACGTGCACACTCATGCCACTACCGGCGTCACGCTGGTAAGTCTGATGAAGGCTATCGAAGCAGGTGCCGACATCGTTGACACCGCAGTAAGTTCGATGTCGCTCGGGCCGGGGCACAATCCGACCGAGAGCCTTGTCGAAATGCTCGAAGGAACGGGTTATACCACGCGGGTCGATCTCGGCCGAGTGGCGAAAGTGCGTGAGCATTTCGACAAAATACGTCCTCGATATCGTGAATTTCTGTCGAATATCGTCGGGGTTGAGACTGAGATCTTCAAAAGCCAGATTCCCGGCGGCATGATCTCGAACATGGAGAGCCAGCTGAAGCAGCAAGGCGCGGCCGACCGCATTAAGGAAGTTCTCGAGGAAGTACCGAACGTGCGCAGGGATGCCGGGTATCCGCCTCTCGTCACGCCTTCGAGTCAGATCGTG
>DASQEG010000697.1:0-7931 GCA_035633775.1 Bryobacteraceae bacterium | reverse complement strand
CGACCATTTCCCGCACCATTGTCATGCTTGCTGATAACTCCTTCCAGCGTTGATTCCGAGCGCCAGACAGTCGCTCTCGACCATCTCCCTGACGAGATCTTCGAACGTTGCCGCGGGCGTCCAGCCGAGTACGTTGCGTGCACGCGAGTAGTCGCCAACCGTCGCAACCGTTTCTGCCGGCCGAAAGAAGGCGGGATCGGAAACTACATGGTCCTGGTACCGCAGTCCCACACAGCCGAAAGCCACATCGCAGAACTCCCGCACCGAGTGCGTGACTCCGGTAGCTATGACAAAGTCGTCCGGCACGGTTGGCCGCAGTGCCAGCCGCATAGCACGCACGAAATCCTTCGCATGACCCCAGTCACGCCTGGAATCGAGATTGCCCAGCGTCAACTTCTCACTGCTTCCGGCCGCAATGCTCGCGACAGCCATTGTAATCTTCCGCGTGACGAACTGAGGTGCGCGGCGTGGAGATTCGTGGTTGTAGAGGATACCCACCGAGACGTATACGTCGTGCAAATCACGAAACAGGCGTGCCATCTGCAGGCCTGCGGTCTTGGTCAACCCGTAGAACGAACGCGGCGAAAGAGGCGTCGTCTCGTTCTGAGGGGATTCGGCAGCATTACCGAATACCTCGCTCGAGGCAGCGAAGAAGACGCGACACTGTGGCACCAACGCACGGATCGCGGAAAACAACGTGTGCGTTCCCAAAATGTTTAGACTGAGCGTGGCTGATTCCTGCAGCGGATCGTAACTGACGGTGCTCTGGGCGGCGAGGTGATAACACTCGTCAGGGCGGGTCAGGTTAACCGCACTCTCCACGTCTGATGAGATCTCCAGCCGGGCAGGGATTAGTTCGACACGATCCGTGATTGCGGCTATATTCGCGAGTTTTGCTGGCTCTTCAACATGTGCGGGGTGGATTGTACCGGCGACGTTATAGCCGAGGGCGAGCAAGAGCTCAGCCAGATACGATCCGTCCTGGCCATTGATTCCGGTGATGAGTGCTCTGGTCTGACTCATTCAACTCTCAGCTTGCGGCGGGACGGAACGCCTTCATGAACGCAGTGCAGACACACGAGGCGTGTACAAATTCGGCAGTCGCTCAGATACGCGCCAGCTTAGCACATTCGGCCCGCCCAACCGCCCAGCGCCGCCCGTCCTAACGGTTCGTCCGGCAAGTCCGGAAGGCGCTTTGGCCGTGATTCGATTGTGCGAAGATCTAAGTTTCAGGACCGCGGATTGAACAAGCCAGGCCAGCGAGTATCGGTTCAGGAGGTCATGCGTGGCGTCCGTGACCGGGTAAGATCAGGGGGCCGCGAACAGGACTGGGTGCGTCGTGCTCGCAAGTCCGTCCCGCCACATCTGGTCTCCGGCACGGCCCGTTTGCGCGCCAGTACGGGCACGTTGCGAAGTGCGATCGCTCGCATCGGATCGCCTCCTCCGTCGCCGCCGACGCTCCGCGGCCGCATAGGAGCCGTTCTGGTCAGGGTTATCCAGAGGTTGCTGTTTTGGTATACGCCAGGCGTCCAGCAGGCGAACAACCAGCTGGTCGATGCCCTGGAAGCACACCTGCGCATCACCGAGGAGATACTTGGCGTGCTCGAGAAGACGAATGTCGAGGTGGCTCGTCTCGCCATGGCCGAAGACCGTAACGGAATCGCCTGAATGCGTCGTGTTCACATTCTGATCCCGACGATTCAGCCGAACGACGCTGTGGGAAACGATGCAGCGTTGATGCTGAGGGTGTTGCGCGACGCGGGTTATGACGCGCATCTCTACGCAGAACACATTCATGCTGCGTGCGCGCCGTTCTCCACAAAGATCAGCTCCGAGCACAGCGCACTCTGGGACGACCCGGATGCGCTCATGATCTACCATCACGCCATCCTTTGGGAGCTCGGTGAAGATCTGCTGGCTCGCACTCGGAATCGCATCGCCATCAAGTACCACAACGTAACTCCGCCGGAGTTCTTCTCCAGTTACGGCCAGCACTACTACTGGGCGTGCGTCAAGGGCAAAGAATCGAACGCCAGACTGGCAGCTATTCCAAACATTTGGGTCTGGGGAGATTCCGCGTTCAATACGGAGGAGTACCGCGAGCTCGGGGTCCCGGAAAGCCGCTGCCGCGTTGTCGCACCGCTGCACAAAATCGAAGAGTTCAGCCGTCAGCCGTTCGACTCGGTTGTGCTCGGGTCATATCGCCGTCATGACACATTCAACATGCTGTTCGTAGGCGGCATGCGTCCGAACAAGGGACATGCAAGGGCACTGGAGATCACAGCAGCTCTTCGAAACCTGCTCGCGCGACCCGTGCGATTGTTCCTGGTGGGCAGCTTTGACCCTTATCTCAGCTCGTACCTTGAAGACCTGCAGCAGTACGTCAAGCACCTCGAACTGAGTACGGAAGTCGAGTTCGCGTGCTCTGTGAGCCCGTCGCAACTCCGCTCTTTTTACCTCAATGCTTCGGCCTTCCTCTGTGTAAGCGAGCACGAAGGTTTCTGCGTCCCACTGGTGGAGGCTATGGCGTTCCGCGTCCCCGTAGTTGTCTGGAATACGACAGCGACAGGTGAGACCACGGGCGGTTGCGGCCTGGTCTACGAGCATTTCGACGCCGAGACAATTGCTGAAGGACTGGCAAGCCTGAGCGAGGATCCCGTGCTTGGGCGAAGACTCGCAACGTCCGGTCGTAAACGGTACGAATCCGTATTCCACCCCGACGCAATCTCCGCACGTCTGCTCGAGCTTACAAAGGAGGTTCTGGAGCAGTGAAGCCGCGCGTGGGCTTCGTCGTGCAGCGGTATGGCGAAGATATTACGGGAGGCTCGGAAGCGCTGTGTCGAGCCGTGGCCGAGCGAATGCTCCCATACTTCTCGGTGGATGTACTGACGACGTGCGCCACCGACCACCTCAGCTGGAAGAATGTCCATCCTCCGGGTGAATCAACTCTCCACGGAGTGACGGTTCGCCGGTTCAGGGTGGAAAGCGAACGGCGTCTGCTGGACTTTCACTCGTACTACGACAACATCTTCACGCGTCAGCTTTCGCCTGAAGAGGAGGAGGAGATGCTGCGACACCAGGGCCCGTACACTCCGACGATGGTCGAGTACGTCAAGGCGCACCGGTCCGACTACGATGCCTTCGTGTTCTTCACCTACATGTACTGGCCGGTAGTTCATGGCCTGCCGCTTGTGAACGACAAGTCGCTCTTTGTACCTACGGCGCACGACGAAACCTCACTCTACCTGCACACGCTCGACGGCCTGTTCCGAACGGCTCGGCACATGCTGTTTCTGACCGAAGAAGAGCGGTTTGTAACGCTGCGCCGCTTCACTCTTCCTGAGTCTGTCGGCCGCGTCGCGGGCATGGGAATCGATCCTCCAGCACCTGGCGAAACGGATCAGGCGGGCTGGCAAGCCCTTAAAAGTCGCATTGAAGGGCGCAAGGTGCTGACGTACGTGGGCCGTGTGGAAAACGGCAAGGGATGCGACGAACTGGTCGACTTCTTCCTCCGCTTTTCAGAGGAAGAGCGGCGAGAGGACCTGCTGCTGTTGCTGCTCGGCAAGCGCACACTCGCGCTGCCGCCACATCCGAGAATTCACTCCGCTGGCTATGTTTCGGAGTACGTGAAGTACAACGCACTTCAGCAAACGTCCGTCGCCGTTGCGCCCTCGCCCTTTGAGAGTTTCTGCATTGCGGCGCTAGAGTCCTGGATGCACCGAAAGCCGCTGCTCGCCAATGGACGATGCGACGTGCTGCTCGGGCATTGCGTCCGCTCAGACGGTGGCCTCTGGTATACGGACTATCCGGAGTTCCGTGAGACCCTGAGATTGCTGCTGTCAGAGGACAGCCTGCGTGCCGAGCTGGGCGACCAGGGAAGGCAGTATGTTGAAGCGAACTACCGGTGGCCGGTAATCGAGGAGCGATGGCGCGCTGCCATTCAGAGCGTTGTCGACGAGGGGAATGTCAGTAGAGGCGATTGAAGCTGCCCTGAGATCTTCAGATCTCGATCGCGCGGAAGCTCTGTCCAGCGCTCTTCTGCCTGGAACCGGAGCACGCGAAGCAGCGGCCGTGTACGAGACCGCTTACGCGCTGGAGGTCGCGGCACTGCCTGGCCGGGCCGCAGCACTTTACACCCGTGTGTTTGAAGACCCTTCTACGGACGACCTGACCAGGATCTGTGCTGCATTGCGTTCCGGCGTGACACTGGGCGGTGCAGGCAGAACGGGCGATGCCCTGCCCATGCTGGCCATCGCTGCCCAGTCGACAGACCGGGCAATCCGGGACTCAGCAGTGCTGGCGCGTCTGCACCTTCTCGTGCAGGCGGCGCAATGGGAGCGCATCCTGGCCGACACTGACCGGATGCAGGCGGACGGCTGTCTCGGTGAGGTCGTTCAGTTGCATCGCGTGCTGGCCCGTGTACATTTGGCGACCGCTGGAGATGACGAACCGATTCCTCAGCGATTGCATCCCTCCGCTGCGGTGCTCGCCATGCACGTCGGCTTCACTGCCGAGAATGCCGGGTATTCGGTGCTCGCGTTGCGTCTCTTCGAACTTATTCTTGCAACGTCCGAATTGCCTGAAGGAGTGAGGACGCATGCGCACTGCCGGGCAGGCGTCGTGCTTGATCGGCTCTATCGGTGGGAAGAAGCCGAGCATCACTTCCGCGCAGCCGTGGACGGCTCTGACCCTCACCCTCTGGCTCGGGCTGAAGCGCTCCGCCGGCTGGGAAACCTGCATTATCTGACAGACAACTTCGAGGGTGCGCTCCCGTTGTTCAATGCACTACGCAATGAGCCAGCAGCAAGCGGCGCGCAAAGAGCGGAGGCGATGCTCCGGTACGGAACGTCGCTGCTCCGCCTTGGCCGCTTCACGGAAGCAGCGGCTGCACTGCAGCACTGCCGCGAGGAAGCGTACGGAGCTGGTACAGATACGGAAGTGAGGGCAGAACTCCTGATGGCCGAGATCGCGGAGGAACAACGTAACTACGCTGTGGCTCGGGACTGCTACCGCAGAGCCGTCCATCATCCCTCGGCCGATCCGCTGACGAGAGCCGCCGCCTTAACGCGACTGCAGGATCTGCCGCGACGCTGATCGACTATTCCTGACATACTCGCGTCTTATGAGGTTGACACCCACGGCTTCTTTGCAACCTCAGGAGTCCCGCGCCGCGGCCGCTCTGCGCGACCTTCAGCTGTCAGGAAGGCCTCTGGTGTGGGTTCACACGCCCGAAGAGCAGCGGGTCAGCACGGCCCTGCAGGATATTGCAGGTAGCACGCCATGTTGGACCTGGAGCCTTACTGAAGGTATGGTGAGAGGCGGCGACACAGGACCTGGGCAGCACATGTCTCCCCGTGCCGCCCTCGACTTCATAGCCGACCTGCCGGATGCCGCCATCATCCACCTCAAAGATTTCCACGAAGCCCTCGACAATTCAGCGGAGATTCGGCGGCGAATTCGTGATCTCTACGCCCGAACCGGCCCGCACAAGTTTGTCGTAATCAGTTCCCCGGTCCGCGAGATACCAAAGGAATTGGAACGGAGCATCGTCCTGCTCCAGCTTCGGCCGCCTGACGCCCTCGAGCTCGCTGCCTTCGTCCGGCATGAACTCGAAGGGTACGCAGTCCCCGAAGAGACTGTCAATCAGATGGCGCGCTCGTTGCAGGGCCTGACCCTTGATGAGAGCCGATATGCCCTTCGCCGTGCGCTCGCGCTGCACCCGAACCTCACACCTGAGACGGTACACGCCCTGCTCGACGAGAAGCGGCTCGTTGTGAATCGCAGCGGCGTGATCGAGTACATCGATGCGGGCACGAGAATGCACGATGTAGGCGGCCTCGAGAACTTGAAGAAGTGGCTGCTGGAGCGCCAGAAGCTCTTCCAGCTTCGCGATACGCTCAGCGTAGAACTGGTGCCCAAGGGCGTGTTGTTCATGGGCATCCCGGGTTGCGGCAAAAGCCTTTGCGTCAAGGCGATTGCCTCGCATTTCCAGCTGCCCCTCTATCGTGTCGATATGACCGAGATCTTCTCGGGCCGTCATGGTAAGCCCGAGGGAGCGTTCGTTCAGGCCTGCCGCATGCTGGAAGACGTTGCACCGGCGATCCTCTGGTTCGACGAGATTGAGATGAGCATCACGTCCAGCGAGACTGCCGGTGAACAGGGACGAATCTTTGCTTTCTTTCTAACCTGGATGCAGGAGAAGACACGCGGGTTGTTCGTCGCGGCAACAGCGAATCGTGTCGATTTGCTGCCCGCGGAGATGCTCCGCAAGGGGCGCTTCGATGAAGTATTCTTTGTCGACCTGCCGGGGGAGGACGAACGTCTGGAGATCTTCCGCATCCACCTGCGCTCGCGAGGTGAGGATCCTGGGAGGTTCGATCTTCCTCAGCTAATGCAGTTCACGGCGGGCTGGAGCGGTGCCGAGGTGGAGCAGTGTGTCGTGTCGTCGCTGACACGCGCGCGGCTGGCAGATCGTGACCTGTCCCAGCAGGACCTGGTGAACATAGCGGTTACGACCGTCCCGCTGTCACGAACGATGAAGGAGCAGATCACCCACATCCGCGCATGGGCCTTTGAACGAGCTGTACGCGCGTCTCCTAAAGCCGCGAGGGCCTAGTCGGGCGAGGAGGGCGTTATGACTCCCCGGAAGTAAACGGAAGCGAGCGAAGCTGACAGCAGTTGGAGCGCAGGCAGCCACTCACCCTGTCCTGGGAAGATGACCTCCAGCAGCATGGGGCGGGCTTCACAGGCGAGCGCCGCGTCGAACTGGTCTCCGAACAGCGGATGCAGTACATTCTCCCGGAACGTTTCGAGCATCAGCGTGTCCACTACCGGATCGAGACCCGATACCAGGACTGTCATCGACACGGGCTGGCCGTAGTTGAAGAATGACGCTACCGCCACCGCTCCGTCCGCCGCCGACCAGTCGAGCTCAAACTCGCCTTTGCGCAGGAATGAAATCTGGTCCCGGAAGCTCGGAGGGCGTCCACACAGATAGCGCTCAAACAGGCTGCACACGGATTGAGCGTGAGGATTGTCGGGCGTAATCCGGAGAGAGTTCTCCTTCACCTGGCAGTGCTCAGGCAAAAGACTGCGGATATGAAAAATTTCTCGGGTATTGCTCAAGTGGCGACAGGACTTCAGTCGGCGACCATTACGAGACGGCGAGGGGCAATCTGGCGATAGCTTCCTTCGATGAGCTCCTGCACCTCAGTCCAATTCAGGGGTGCTGCATCGACTCTGAGAGAAACCCAGCCATAACGGCCGATATAGGGTGTGCGAAAGAACCGCTCGTCCTTCAGGAACTTTGCCTGAGCAGGTCTGCCGACCTTCACCGAAAGGCTAAAGTCTCCCCGATACGTCTCCAGGACGCAGAAGGACTTACCGGTTACCTGGAATGCGGGGTTGCCAAAGGTACGTGTTTCCGTAGCTTCCGGCAGCGCTAAACATAGCGCTCGAACACGCTCCAGGATGGAAACGTGGGCGGGCTGCATGTCTCACGGTAACATACAAAGGCTGGCCACCGCTACTTTGGTCAGGCCGCAACTGCTCGAACCTTCCGCCGCGCGCGTTCGGTCACGTATCTGGCACGCGCAGAATCGAGCAGGACGGCGACGAAGATGATGGCCGCCATGACCAGCGGGTACAAGTACGGATCGGCGTTCAGCATAACCAGCCCGCTTTCCACCGTCTGGATGAGGATAGCTCCCAGAATCGTTCCTGGGAACACCTGACCGCGGCCACCGAACAGGCTCGTGCCTCCCAACACCGCAGCGGCAATCGCTCCGAATTCGCGCTGGTACCCAAAGGTCGGAGAGACCGCCCCGAGTTGTGCGACCGAGATCAGCCCGCCCAGCGCGGCCGCGAACCCGCTCACGACGTACACCGAGAGGATTCTTCGGTCGGCTGGGATGCCGGCGAGCAGTGCCTGA
>DASQEG010000696.1:0-3930 GCA_035633775.1 Bryobacteraceae bacterium | reverse complement strand
TGCGGGTCGGGTCCGCAAGGGCCGCGAAGGTTTGGCTAAGCTTGTCTTCCTTTACTAAACCCATTGGTTGATCAACCGCTGAGTTGATTATGTGGGAAATGGTCACACTTGTCAAGAGGTGTTGCCACGCCACGAAGTCGTCGATCGCAAATCCGTACGATCTTTTCGATTCCGGCAACCGAAGGTGTTCAGGACGGCGCTCGTGGTGGAGTCCAGATCTGCAATCTGAAGACCGGTTTGGAGTCTGCGTCGGCTTCTTGCGGCTCATCGGCGAATTCGAACAAGTCGTCATTCTCGCGATACTGCGTTTGGGTAACGGGGCGTATGGCGTGAGTATACGTAATGAGATTCGCGACCGGACGCAACGGGAGGTCGCACCTGGCGCACTGTAGACGACCCTCGAACGATTGGAGAACAAGGGCCTCCTCACGTCGAGTCTCGGCGATCCAACGCCGCGACGCGGGGGCCGCGCAAAGCGGTATTACGAAGTCACGACGACAGGCCTGGAGTCCGTGACGCAGCGTCAGCGAACCTTCCGGCGCCTTCTGGAAGGATTGAATCTGCTCGACGCACATGCGTAAACATCAGATCGCAGAGTTCGTTCTCACCCTGGTCACTTCCCGTGACCGCGCTTCAACTATCGTCGGAGATCTTGCAGAAACCGGAAGCCTTCGATCGATTGAGGTTCTCCAGGTGAGTTTCGCATTTCTGTGGCTGCACCTGAAGCATGCTCCTCCGGGAAACATAATGGCGGTCGCTCTCGGTGCTGTTCTGTCCTACGCCGCTCTTGCTTTCGTCGCACCTCTGTTGATGGGGGCAATGGGGTGGAACCGCGTCGGAACGGATCAGCAATTTCTGATCTGGGTTGTGGCTGCAGTGCTCTGGGGGCGAATCATCTTGCCGTTTCTGAATGGATACGCCGTCGTTCGTGTTACACCCGGGCGAGCCATGACAGCATGTGTGCTGCTCGCCGTTTTCCGAGAGTTGATCTTGCTGACGTACTGGGCGCATGCGATGTCGCAAGGTCACACGTCGCCGATGGCGCGGGACTGGTACTGGCTTAATCTGATTCCCGCTGCCCTGATGTTGACCGGAGGCGCCCTACTCCGGAGAGTGACAGTCCGGGCCTGACAGATGGGTGTCCGGATCGGGACGGTCGAGGCATCGGGAGCCGTTGAGGCCCTGAAACGGGTTCTGTTCTCACGTTTGCGGGATGCCGGACGTCAGGAGAGAGGGGCGCGCGTTACGACGGGGGGGACACACTTCATCCGTGCGTTTGAACGCGGGAACGGCTCTTGTACATGAGGGTAACGCCGTTCTCCGCGCTAAATCGCAGCCGCGTCAGGTACGCAAGCTCAACTACTCCCGCAACGTTAGCATCGGATCCAAACGAGACGCTCGCCACGCAGGAACGCCAACGGCGGCGAGTCCGACGACACCCATGAGTAGCGCGACGGCGATGTTGATTCCGGCCTGCATGGTCATGGATCCGAACAGCGAGGCGAGAAGACGTGTAAGTATCCAGCCCCCAGCCAGTCCGATCACGATACCCGCACCGACGTGCCGGAGACCAGACAGCAGGGTCGGACGAAGAACGTCAAACGGCGTCGCGCCTATTGCAAGCCGGATGCCGATCTCCCGCGTGCGCTGACTGACAGACAGAGACAGGACTCCGTATGCGCCGATGCCGCTCAGGACAAGGGCGAAGCAGCCGCATAGTCCCAGCAGCAGTGCAGGGACGCGCGTTCCGATGGATTCCAGGTCGCTGATCTCCGCCGCGGTGAACACCTGAAACAGCGGCCGATCTGGCGCGTGTATCCTTACAATTCGTTGCACCGCCTGAAGTCCCTGTTTCGCATCGGCCCGATGACGGGCCACGATGCTTACTTCCGTCGCCGTGACCTGCGCAAGCGGACGATAAAAAGCAGGAGCGACTTGCCGCGTCGTCTGTTTCAGACTTCCAATGTTCTCCGCTACGCCAGCGACAGTCAGCCATTCGATCCGTTCGTGTTGCCCCCTGATACCGAACCGCCGTCCGACTGCGTTTGCATCCGGCCAGAGTCGCTTTGCCAACTCACGATTCACTATCGCGACCGCAGAACCATTCGCGTCGTCCTGAGCGCCGAAACCTCGCCCTGCGAGTACCCTGGAGCCAAACACCTCAAAATACCCCGGCGTGACACCCTGCCATTGTGCGTCGGCCACATCCTCACGCGTTCGCTCTGAAACGACGCGAGCGGCGTTCGTGCGTTCGACGTGCTCCGCTGTCGTCAGCGCCGCGGCAGCCAGTTCACGTCGAGAGGTGAGCGCCGAAGCAATCGCGTCCAAAACGCCGGCGTGCGCTCCGGCAAGATCAATGCGGGCGCTTAGGATAGCGGATGGATCGTACGTAACACCGCTTCCGAACTGCGCCATCAGAGATCCCATGGCGCCTGTCGCTACCAGCAGAAGCACGGAGGCTGCCAGTTGCACCTGGATCAGGGCGCTCGTAAACCAACCGGATCGCGGCGATAAGGATCGTGCACCAGAGCGGAGCACCTCTTCGAGCGGCCCGGCAGTAGCCTTCCAAACCGGCACGATACCGGAAGCGAGCGCAGTGCAGCCGGTTAGGAATAGAACGAAACAGAGAACTACGAGATCGATCGTGAACTGCGAGCCTGCCAGGCTCGCCCCTGTTAACAGGGACTCCTGCCTAAGTACGTCGGTGAATAGATTAAGCAGTGCGGACGCGAGCAATACACCAGCTGCAGCACCCGCTCCCGCAATCGTCACGTTCTCCGACAGCAGAAGCATCATCAGCTTCCAACGCGGCGCACCCAGGGCCGAACGCACTCCGAGTTCATGCAGCCGCCGTGCAGTGCGTGCCAGCGTGAGATTTGCAAGGTTGGTGCAGGCGATCAGCAACACGAAGAAGCAGCAAACGAGAACCGCCAGTGTCAGGGTGCGGATACCGCTTTTGACATCAGCCTCAGCGAGCCGGCGTACCGCCACGACAGGGGGCGGCTCGCCCGGGCGGTGCGACACCAGCTGACTAACGAGGGCGTTCGCCTCTGCGGCAGCGTCCGACACGGTGGCTCCCGGCCGGATCCGACCAACGAGGAAGCTTGATGACCCTCGGCCGCGGGCGACAACTGTGTTGTGGCTTGCCGGGTCGTGGGCCACCCATAGGTCCTGGGAACCCCGAAATCGGAAACCCGCAGGCATCACTCCAATTACGTTCATCGTTTGGCCGTTCACATCGAGCGTTAAGTTCGCAAGATTTGCATCGCTGTTGAAAGCGGCTGTCCAGAAGCTATGACTGAGTACTGCGGTTCGCGGCTCGAGCAGGTTGACCCCGAAAGCTGGACTTGTGCCGAGTGTAGTGAACAACCCAGGGGACACGTAGCCTGCCAGCACCCGTCGGGGCGTGCGAGCTGTGACTGCATTAGCACCCGTCACGGTCACCGCCTCAACCGCCTCCAGAGTCCGGGACTGCTCCCGAAAAGCTGAATGCCATTCTGGCGGGCCATCGATCGTGACCAAACGCTCAACGCTTGCAACCGGTGGCGGATTCCAGATCACGCCCTTCACGATGCTGAAAAGCGTGGTGGTCAAAGCAATACCAGCGCAGACGGCGAAGACAGAGAAGAGCGTTTCCCCGGGAGTTCGCAGCAAGCTTCGGACTATCCGTTTCAAGTTCACTCTATGCAAACGCGCGCCGCCCGGTCGAGATTAGCAGCCGACGATGCGCCGTCACAGTATCCTTCGGCAGTTCGCAGGAGGTCCATGAAGCTGATGGACACCACTGGACTTCATAACGGCGCGGTGCGCGGCGAAGCCCAGTTGGACAGGCTAGGTCGATCCCACTTCAACAGAGGGGGAGTTTACGACTCCAGTCTCAGGCCGAGCCAGCGCTGCTGCACTACAACAAGGCAGCTGACTATCGGCCAA
>DASQEG010000695.1:0-6884 GCA_035633775.1 Bryobacteraceae bacterium | reverse complement strand
GTCAATGAAATCGAGCTGTTCGCGGCTGAGCAGCGCCTCGGCGTCGTCGTAAATCGCCGTGATCCCGTTGGCAGCAGCCAGCGCTTCCGCGCGCGCCTTCGTGCGGTTGTACACTGCCACGCATTCAACGCCTGGCAGCTCCCGCCAGCCGGCGAGCTGGAACCGGGACCAGAAGCCCGCGCCAAAAAGAGCGAATCTGAGGGGCCTCACAGGTCAATGCTCCGGGTTCCATACGGTTCCACGGCTATGCGCATTCCATGAGGTGCAAGAACGATCGTCGCCTGCTCGGGAGTCAAATTTGCGATCAGCAGCCGTCGCGCGGCGCCCCTCGACAAGAGAAGCGCAGCCGCTTCGCGCGGCCGCGAACATCTAGTCGGCACAAAGCCTTCGGGGCTGAAGTCCGCGATTTGCCGGAGTAGGTTCAGGACCGGGTATGGCGCTCCGTCACTGCCGGTCAGGCCCTTCAGGTCGTGCAGCGTGACGCTGGATGCGCCGGCATGGGCGATGCTGCTGAGGCTCGCCAGCGTCCACGCCGCGTTGAAGGGAGTAGCTTGTCGCGCGTCCTGACTGGATCGCCCGCGGGCATAGAACGTCAACGGCGTGACCGCAACGGGCTTGCCTTTGCCCAGCGCGATCGCCGAGCGCACAGCGGCGGCCTGACCACCGACCGTTTCAACGATCGTGAGATCGTCGACACCGTGCACCTGAGGGTTCGCACTGAAGCAGATGAAGTCCGCCTGCTCGACACCCCCACGGTTCCGGTTGAGGTCCGCAAAGTTGGCATCAGCGCCTCCGCCGATGTGCCCGTTCAGCTGTGCCCGTGCGCTGAAGATCGTTTCGGCGCTCGTGGCCGGACGCCCTTGGTCATAAACGATCCACCGACTGATGCCTTGCGCTGCTGGATGAGCCGCTAGCGCGCTGAACTCAGCATGGAGATCGCTGGAGGCATAAATGGCGGCCTCAAGGCCCGCGTTCATCGCCCTCGCAGCAGTCGCAGCCTGTGTCAGGTGATCTTCCCAGCCTTCCTGCGACGGCCTGACATCGACGCGCAGATGCTGCAATCGCAGGTCGTCGACATGAGCGGACCCGGGTGACCACCCCACACCGATCTGAGGCAAAGGACGAGGCTCATCCTCCGACGCCGTTATCACGGGAAGTTCGCGGCCTATCACCTCCAGCACCACTCGATGGCGCACCCGGTGTCCCGCCTCGACGCGAACGGGAAAGGGAATCTTCAACGGTGTGGAGTACGTCTTGAACGAGTCGTCGGTCCAATTGCGCTGGTCCTCAGTCTCGAAATACTCGCCTTCGAAGGAGACCGTGCTGGTCAGTCCGGGTGCGGGCTCGCAGCTAATCGATCGCACATCGAGAAACGGCTGATGGGGGCTGATCAGCTCAGGAAATTGCGTCGCCTCCTGCTGTCCATCGCCATGCGTTACGGTGCACGCCAGCCCCGCACATTCGGTGGCTCCGTGCAGAACGCAGATGCCGATTCGGTTCTTGAGGAAGGACGAGCCCGCCTCGCCATCCATCTCGAACTCGATGCGGTCAGCGGTGCCCCTGATCGTGCCACGCCACGTGAAGAGGATGTCGTCCTGACGGTGTTCTGCATCGAACGAGATTACAAAGCCCGAGTCAGTGGATTCAAATGCTTCGTTGGAGATCGCCAGCGGAATTGTGCCCCAGTTTCGGTCGCGGACGGCCACGTAAATGTGCCGCAGCACCTCCACATCACCGGCTCGCACGTAACGCAGTGCTCCGTCCCGATAAAGGGCCTGAACGCGTCCGGCTGTCAGAACCCGAGCACGTGCTGCCGTTCGTTGTGCCAACTGACGATTTTAACCAGACTCATCTCGACGTCGGCGCTGCTCGGCCTTAAGATGGTTGACGCAGAAAGAGCCTCCATGATCATCGCCGTATTTGGGGCGGGCGGCAAGATGGGTTGCCGCATCGCCGATAACATGAAAAAGACCTCACAGGATATGCGCTATGTCGAGGTCAGCCCCGCCGGCGTGGACCGGCTGAAAGAGCGTGGGATCTCCACGACCCCGCACGAGACAGCGGTGGCCGAGGCAGACGTTGCGATCTTCGCCCTGCCGGACAACCTGATCGGCAAGGTGGCGCCGTCGATTGTTCCCGGTCTGAAGTCCGGGGCCATGGTCATCTGCCTTGATCCCGCAGCTCCCTTCGGTGGGCAACTCCCCGCGCGCGAGGACATCACCTATTTCGTCACCCATCCCTGCCATCCGCCGATCGTGAACGACGAGACAGATCCGGAGGCCCGCCGGGACTTCTTTGGAGCGATCAAGGCGAAGCAACACATCGTTTGTGCCCTAATGCAGGGCCCTGAATCTGATTACGCCAAAGGTGAACAGATCTGCCGTGAGATGTTCGCACCAGTCATGCGGGCGCACCGCGTCACGGTCGAGCAGATGGCGATCCTTGAACCTGCCTTGTCTGAAACGGTGGTGGCAACCTGCATGGTGGTGATTCGCGAGGCAATCGACGAAGCCGTAAAGCGGGGTGTCCCGGAGCAGGCCGCTTTCGACTTCATCCTCGGCCACATGAACGTTAACATGGGCATCCTGTTCGGCTACGTCGGAAACCCGTTCTCTGACGGTGCACTGAAAGCGATCGAGCGCGGAAAGAAGAAACTATTCCACGACGACTGGCGGTCTGTGTTTGAGCCGGAGAATGTTCGGGCAGAGATCGAAGCGATCGTCAACGCGACCACGAAAGCAGGAGTGGCCTGAACCGGAGGTGAGACTAGGACTCGGTTCTTACGCGTGTGCGTGGCGGATTGGCGTGCCCGGGGCCGACCCGCCGAATCCGATGGACGCCTGCGGACTCATCCGGCACGCTGCTGCACTCGGATTGTCGGTGGTGCAGATGGCCGACAACCTGCCGCTGGAACGTCTCGGTGGCAGCGAGTTGCAGCGCATTCGTGAACAGGCCGTCGCCGCGGGCATCGACGTTGAACTCGGAACCAGAGGCATTGGTGCACCTCACCTTCGCCGCTATCTCGAGTTGTGCACCTACTTCGGGTCCCCCATTCTCCGGGCAGTAATTGACACAGCCACAGAGCATCCGTCGCCTGAAGAGGTCGTCCATCAACTCCGCCCGTTGCTGCCCCAGTTTGAGCGGGCTGACGTTTTGCTGGCCCTTGAAAACCACGACCGCTTCGACGCTCGCACCTTTGCATGGATCGTCAGCGAGCTTGGCGCGCGGCAGGTGGGCATCTGCCTCGATACGGTCAATTCCTTCGGTGCGCTCGAAGGACCCGAAGTGGTCATCGACACGCTGGCGCCCTATGTAGTCAACTTGCACCTGAAGGACTTCATCATCCGGCGGCATCCCTCGATGATGGGCTTCGAGATCACCGGTGCGCCTGCGGGACAGGGGCGGCTCGACGTGCCTCGATTACTGAACACGCTCCGCGAGCAGGACCGGGACTGCAACGCAATTCTTGAGTTGTGGCCCGCCCCGGACGCCCGCATCGAGGACACGATCGCGCGGGAGGAGCAATGGACCGTCGCAAGCGTTCAGTACCTGCGTACGCTTATTCCGCAATAGCGGCTGCCGTGCTGCTTCTGCTGACGCTCAGCGCCTGCAGCCATGACTCGCGCCCGACGGTAGGTGTCGCCTTTGAGACTCTGCAAACCGAGTACTGGGTTGCCAGCCGTAACGGCATCGAAGCCGAATTGAACCGGCGCAACATTCGCATGCTGGAAGCGATCGCCGATGGAGACGCAAACCGTCAGCTTGAGCAGGTTCGCAACTTCGTGACGCGGCGCGTCGACGGCATCATTGTTGTGCCGAAAGACGCCGAGACAGTCATACCGATGGTTCGCAGCGCGAACAGGGCGGGCATTCCGATCGTGCTCTTCAACCGTCCTGCCGGGCCCAGCGACACACGTTCCGTCGCCGTTGTGGCGGACAATTTCGCTATCACTCGCGACACTGTCGCGTACCTCGCCCGCAAAGCTCTGGCCGCCGCTCCGACGCATAAAGCAGCAATCCTGCTGGGTGACCTCAGCGATCTCAATGCGATCGCGCGCCGCGACGGCTTCGAAGCAGCGCTGAAGCCGCATGCCGGAGCGATTGAGACTGTAGCCCGCATTCCTACAGACTGGAATCAGGAGAAGGCGCTGGCGGGCATGACGAATGCGCTTCAGGCTCATCCCGACATCAGCTTCGTTTTCGCTTCATCCGATCTGCTGCTGCCTTCCATCGTGTCGGCACTTAAGACGGCGGGCAAGTATCACAAAACGGGGCAGCCCGGCCATGTGTTTCTTGCGGCGTTCGACGGCGATGCGACCGCATATCGAATGCTGAAAGAAGGCTACCTCGACGCCGACGGGGTGCAGGACGTGAACTATGACACTGCTGCGACGGTAGCGGCCGTCCTCGATCTCAAGGCAGGCAAGCAGCTGCCCGAGCGGGTGGTGGACCCAGGTTTTGTCATACACCAGGAAAACATGGCCAGCGAAGCAAAGCGGATGTGGGGCGCTCAGATCAGCCAATGAACCTGCGCAAACTTGTTCTGTCCCGATGGTTCGTACTTTTTGTCAGTCTTGTTTACGCAGCCGTCATGGCGCCGTTCACACCCCGCTTTCTATCGCTGGACAATGCCGCGAGCGTGTTTTCGAGCATGCTGCCGCTGCTTATCGTTGCGGTGGGACAAACGGTGGTGCTGATTACCGGCGGCATTGATCTGTCGGTGACATCCACGATCGCCCTTGCGAGCGTGACAGGGGCGATGGTCATGACGGGTTTCGCAGACAACGCCTTTGCCGGAGCATTGGCGATGATTCTGGCAGGGGCACTTGTCGGGCTCCTGAACGGCGCGGCCATCACTGGTGCACGCATGCCGCCCTTTATGGTCACCCTGAGCACGATGATGTTCTTCGGCGGCCTCGCGGTGTGGGTGACGAAGTCGAAAAATATCGGGGGGCTTCCCGCAGGGTTCCGGCTGCTGGGTGACAGCATCTGGATCGTTTTCGCCATGGCCGTGATTGTGCTCGCTCTGACTTACATCCTGCTGGAGCGTACGGTGGCGGGCCGGTGGCTGTTTGCCGCGGGGCGTAATGTGCGGACCGCTGTCGCTTCGGGAGTACCCGTCAAGCGCACGCTGGTTCTCGCTTACGTGCTCTGCGGCGTCTGCGCGGCAGTGGCTTCGATCATCTACACCGGGCGGCTCGAGACAGGTTCGCCGGTTCTTGGCCAGCGCATTCTGCTGGACGTCATTGCCGCTGTCGTGATCGGCGGGACCAGCCTCTTCGGCGGAAGGGGGAACGTACTGTGGACGGCACTCGGAGTGCTCTTTATCACCCTCGTCGATAACACCTTGAACCTCCTCGGCGCGACCAACTTTGCGGTTCTGATGGCAAAAGGCGGAGTCATTCTGGTAGCGGCGATGCTCGACAGTATGCGAACCCGGTACGGCCATGCCTAATGACATCGTTCTACGCTGCTCCGCGCTGACGAAGTCCTTCGCCGGAGTGACGGTTCTCAAGGGTGTTTCGCTGTACGTAGCCCAGGGTGAGACAGTGTGCATCGCGGGTGAGAACGGAGCGGGGAAATCGACGCTCATGAACCTCATCGGCGGAGTGCACCAGCCTGACAGCGGGACCATGGAGGTCGCAGGGCAGCCGTACCGGCCCGCCGGTCCGCTGGACGCCGTAGCGGCGGGAATCGCGTTCGTTCATCAGGAACTGAATCTGTTCCCGAACCTCAGCCTCGCCGAGAACATCCTGCTGACCGATTATCCGCATCGCCCAATGCTTGGCATGCGACTTCTGGACCATGCTCGGGCGGCACGCGAGACGCAGCCGTTGCTGGAGCGCGTCGGATTGCAACGCTCACCGGACACTCCGGTTGAGGATCTATCGCAGGGCGATCGCCAGCTGGTCGAGATCGCGCGAGCCCTGCATGCCGATGCCCGGCTGATCATCTTCGACGAGCCGACCACGTCTCTCACCGAGCCGGAGGTAGAGCGGCTGATGACAATCCTGGCTGACCTGCGCCAGCGGGGCATTGCGGTGCTGTACATCTCGCACGCTCTGGAACACGTGCTCCGGCTGGCCGACCGAATCGTCGTCATGCGTGATGGTGCCGTGGTCGCTGAAGACGGCGGAAAACAGTTCTCGGTGGACTCGCTGGTCCAGGCGATGGTGGGCCGCAGCATCGATCAGCTGTACCCGCGGCGCGCCTCGTCACCGGGACGGGAAGTCGTCTTGAAGGTGGAAGGCGTATCGCAACCCGGTGTGGCGGAGAAAGTAAGCTTCGATCTGCATGCCGGCGAGATACTCGGCATCGCGGGATTGATGGGCTCAGGCCGTTCTGAGCTTGCACGCATTCTCTTTGGACTGGATCCGGCCGCGCGCGGCACGGTGACTTTGGCTGGTGAGCCGCTGAACGGGCTTTCGCCGAGAGAGCGAATCCGTCGCGGGCTGGCGTTCCTGACTGAGAGCCGGCGCGACGACGGGCTCTTCCTCGACGCTTCCATAGAAGAAAATCTTCGCATCGTGCACCCGCAGGCTGAGGGCGGTGAGTCACTCATTCGCGAGCTTCGTGTGTCCTGCAAAGACATGAGGAGCCAGGCGGTGGTGGAACTCAGCGGAGGCAACCAGCAGAAGGTTGCGCTGGCCAAATGGCTGCTGGAGCCCCCGCGAATGCTGATCCTCGATGAGCCAACCAGGGGCATAGACATCGGGGCGAAGCAGGATCTGTACCGGCTGATCGTTCAGCTTGCGGACCGGGGAATCCCGCTGCTGATCATCTCGTCGGAGGTTGAGGAACTGGTGGGGCTGTGCGACCGGGTGCTGGTCATGGCTCGGGGCGAGTTGCGCGGAGAATTCCCGGCGGGCAGTACCCGTGAGCAG
>DASQEG010000694.1:0-3663 GCA_035633775.1 Bryobacteraceae bacterium | reverse complement strand
ATTGCAGGCCGGGAAGGCGGTCACGGCCCCGACGTCAGCCGGGAAGGCGTGCAGCGGGACATCCTGCCTATTGTGGAAGGCACCACCGTGAATACCCGTCACGGATTCGTTCGGACAGATCACATTCTGTTCATTGCGGCCGGCGCGTTCCACGTTTCCAAACCCAGCGATCTGATTCCCGAGTTGCAGGGGCGCTTCCCCATTCGGGTGGAGCTGAAGTCCCTTGCCATCGAGGATTTCATCCGCATCCTCCGTGAACCAAAGAATGCTCTTATCAAGCAGTACACCGCACTGCTCGAGACCGAAGGCCTGAAGCTTACGTTCACTGAAGACTCCATTCAGGAGATCGCTCGCCTTGCCGCTCAGGTCAACGAGATGAATGAGAACATCGGGGCGCGGCGGCTGCACACAATCATGGAGAAGCTGCTGGAGCAGATCTCATTCGATGCTCCGGACTTAAAGAAGAAAGCTATACGCATTGACGGAGCGTATGTTCGGAGTCAGCTTGCCGACATCGTCAAGGACCAGGATCTGAGCAGGTACATCCTCTAGGCCGATGCGCTCAGTGGCCGGATTCGCAGCATTGCTGTGCCTTGCCGGTTGTGGGTACGTGGGCGATCCGCTTCCGCCGGCGCTGAACATTCCACAGGCGGTGAACGATCTCTCCGCGGTGCAGCGCGGAGCCGATATTGAAATTCAGTTCACGGCTCCAGCTCTCACAACTGAGGAGATCGGCATTCGGGACTTTGGTTCCGTCGATCTCCGCATCGGCACGATTCCCGCCGAATTCAGTTACGACCGCTGGGCGGATCTCGCCGAGCCCATTACCGTACCACTCCCGGAACCCGGTAAGCCAGTATCAGCCAGGATTCCCGCGGCGCGCTGGGCGGGCAAGGACACACTGATCTCTGTCCGGTTCGTCAGCCCCCGAGGGCGGAGGGCCGAATGGTCGAACCGCGTGCTGCTCACGCCTCGCGCCCCGCTGCAAATCCCACGGGTCCAGGCCGAGTTGCGACCCGAGGGAGTGCGCGTGGCTTCGCACCCGCCGGTCCCCGGGTCCCGTTTACGAGTTGAACGAGATGGGACCCTCCTGCCTGAGAGCAATGGATCAGAGTTTCTGGACAAGGCCGTCGAGGAGGGAAAGTCTTACAACTATCGGATTCAGGTCATCGCTGATGGAGCCGAGAGTCCGTGGTCAGAACCGGGTTCCATCGTCTTCAAGGATCAGTTTGCCCCAGAGCCTCCGGCCTCTCTCTCAGCCGTGTCGGGCGTGAATTCGGTGGAGCTCACGTGGGACCCGTCGTCGTCGGCAGATCTCGCCGCGTACCGCGTCTACCGGGCCGAAAGAGAAGGCGAATTCCGGCAGGTCGCCGATAAGGTTGACACGCCGACGTTCAGCGACCGCCAGCCCGTGCAAGCTGCTCGCTATCGTGTCACTGCTGTGGATCGGTCAGGCAACGAAAGTGGCCCGTCTGCTGTGGTTTCCGTCAGCCGCTGACGGAACGTCAGCCGCCAATTGCGTACATCGGCCGGGGAGGAGGAACAAAGCCCTTTTGCGTGATCTCGTGCCCCGCCCACTTGTCACGAGTGGTTGCACGTATCGCTTCGAGGACGAGGTCGTCCGCAGTTCCGGAGCGCAGCAGCCGCTTCACATCAGTCTCTTCGATGGCAAACAGGCAATAGCGGAGGTGCCCATCGGCCGTCAGCCGAAGCCGGTTGCAGTTGCCGCAAAACGGGCGTGTGACCGATGCGATCACACCGATTGTCCGACCGTTGTCCTTGTAGCGGTACTCGGTCGCGGGTGCACGCGGGTCAGCGTCTGGCACGGCTTCGAGCTCACCGAACTCAGCCGATAAGACGCGCAGAATATCCGCCCCCGTCAGCACGCGGCTCAAATCCCACAGGCCCTGTGCATCGAGCGGCATAAACTCGATGAACCGAATCTCGATTCCTCGTTCACGACCGAACGTGGCCAGCGGAAGAATGTCTTCCTCCGTCACTCCTTTGAGCGCGACGGCGTTGATCTTGATCCGATACCCAAGTTCACGCGCACACTCAATGCCGCGGAGCACGCGGGCGAGATCATCGCGCCGCGTAATCGTACGAAAACGAGCCGGATCGAGGGTGTCGACGTGAACGTTGATCCGACGCAGCCCGGCCTCGTACAGGGACTGAGCATCCCGCTCGAGAAGTACCCCGTTCGTGGTCAGGCTGATGTCCGAGATTCCGGGCACTGCTGCGAGCGCATGAACCAGCGTAGGAAGATCTTTGCGCAGCAACGGTTCGCCACCCGTCAGGCGCAGTTTGTTGACGCCTTCCGAGGCAGCGATGCGAACGAACCGCTCGATCTCCTCAAACGTCAGAATGCCGTCACGAGGTCCGAACGACACCTGTTCGGGCATGCAGTAATAGCAGCGAATGTTGCAGCGATCTGTGACGCTGATTCGCAGGCTGTCGTGCAACCGCCCGAAGGTGTCGTAAAGGGCCATCAGCGTACAGCGAGCATCCTCTCGAGCGGCAGCAGTGCGCGCTTCATCAACTCGGGAGCGAGTTCCACACGGGGCTCAAGCGTCTGCAGACACTCGCGGAGCTTTTCGAGCGTGTTCATCTTCATGTACGGGCACTCACTGCAATTGCAGTTCTCGTTCTGCACGAAGTGGAACTTTTTGCCCGGAGCGAGTTTCTCGAGCGAGTGCGCGACGCCGCTTTCGGTCATCACGATGAACTCACGCGCGGACGACTTAACGCAGTACTCAATCAGGGCCGACGTAGAGCCGATGTACTCGGCCATCGCAAGCACGTCGGTCGGGCACTCCGGGTGCGCGATGACCACCGCCTCGGGATGCTGCATCCGGGCCTGAACCAGGCGTCGCGCCGGAAACGTGGAGTGAACGATGCAGGCGCCCTGCCAGATCTTCATGTTCTCGCGGCCGGTCTCCTTCTTGACGTAGTTGCCAAGGTTTATGTCCGGCAGAAAGAGAATGGGCTGATCCTGAGGAATAGAGTTGACGACGGCGACGGCGTTACGGGACGTGCAGAGGATATCGCTCTCGGCCTTCACCTCGACGGAGGTGTTGATGTACGAGACGATCGCGTAATCGGGGTTCTTGCGCCTGAACGCGCGAACGGCTTCGGCCGGGCATGCGTCGACAAGGCTGCACCCGGCTTTGGCGTCGGGAACGACGACGATGCGTTCGGGGTTTAGAACCTTCGCGGTCTCAGCCATGAACCAGACGCCGCAGAAAGCAATCACGTCGCCCTCGAACTCACGTGCTTTGCGCGACAACTCAAGGCTGTCGCCAATCACGTCGGCCAGTTCCTGGATCTCGGACTCCTGGTAATGGTGGGCCAGAATGATAGCGCGGCGTTGCCGCTTGAGGTCCAGAATCTCTTCAGCGATCGATGCGGTTGCGACCATCTATACCTTTCCTCGCCTGTTGTCCCGAAGCTTTATTTTAGCTGTTGGATGACCGCAGGGCTGTCGCCGATTCGACGGTACACCGGATCTTTGACTTTGCGCTTTGTTGCTGTGCACGAAGTGTGATGTATCATACGGGCAATCAGGTGCAGCTTTCGCGTCCCTGCTGCCTGTAAGCTGGCAAGCAGCTTCAGAGGTAATTTCCGTGTTGAAGTCTTCGCTCTTTATTCTCTCATTAATCGTTC
>DASQEG010000693.1:0-1686 GCA_035633775.1 Bryobacteraceae bacterium | reverse complement strand
GGCACGTGCACAACGGCTCGTGTCCGAGGGCGCGCGCTCTGCCGCGGAACTGCCACAGGCTCCACGACTGAGTCTTCAACGCAGCAAGATCCTGGTAAAGCACGGAGGCCGGAGCTTCATCGTAGACGCTCAGGACGTCGTGTACGCGACGATCGAGGATGGTGTGATCACGGTTGTGACTTCTACTGTGGAAGGCGAGTCGAACTACCGCACTATCGAGGAATTGCAATCGAGCCTTGACCCCGATACGTTCTGGCGCGTGCACCGTTCATACCTCGTGAATATACATCGCATACGCGAGGTAATCCCCTGGTTCAAGTCGAGTTATCAGATTCGGATGGATGATCGCAAGGGCACCGAGATTCCGGTCAGCCGCGTACAGACACGGCGGCTGCGAGCGCTGCTGAAGTTGTGACGCGACGTTGACAACAGGAAGGCTGTTTGCTTCAATGAAAGAAACCGCACCGTGTTCCTCAGTAGCTCAATGGTAGAGCATTCGGCTGTTAACCGAAGGGTTGTAGGTTCGAATCCTACCTGAGGAGCCAATCCTTCCTTGTTCATTTGGACACCTCCAACACCAGCTCTCGATCTGTGTGTGAACTGCATGCAAGCGCCGGTCGTTCGCCTCACGTGCAGAAACTTCCGACAGCTATGTCCATACATGTGTGATGGACATAGCGGCTCATCAGTCAAGGCTCGTAGGAGAGATGTGATCGAGGCACTCGTGCAACACTGTCGATTTGGGTGGTACTCGCACGCTTCACGTACTCGGAGAAAAACTTCGCTTCCGTGGACGCACCGAACAATGCACATGTTCTGTAAGTCTGTGAATCAGCAACAACAGAGGGGTATTAAGCTGTTGCATGCTTGACATTGGCATTGCCGGGAATTCATCCTGTTACGTCGTACTAAGTGGCTCGTCTTAATCAAACCAGCCGTAACCGTGATGCGGATTCAGCTCCCGTCCGGACGATCAAGCCGCAACAGGCTGCCGCCCAGAATGGCCTGCGGTCCGCTGTAAAGGTCAGCGGACTCGCGCTCCTGGGAGCATTGCTGGCTGGCTGCCTCGTCTACAGCCCAGCGCTCAGCGGCCCCTTCGTCTTCGACGATTTCGTGCTGCCTTTTCGCCTGCCGGACTTCCGGGGAGAGACTCTCAGGGAGTGGATGGCAAGCGTCCGCCCGTTGCTCATGCTGTCCTACTGGTTCAACTATCAGTGGTCGGGGCGTGAATCCACGTTTTCGTATCATCTGCTGACGGTGCTGATCCACAGCGTGAACACCGTGCTGGTCGGCGCAGTCCTCTGGCGCATTCTGCAATGGACAAATGCGCGACGAGGCCGCAGGCAACTCCTCACGGCGGTCGGTGCCGGAGCATTCCTGCTTCACCCGCTCCAGTCGGAATCCGTTGCTTACATCGCGGGCAGGTCGGAAAGTCTCAGCGCCCTATGGTGCCTTGCGGCCTGGGCGACGATGCTGTATCGGCCGACTGACGTTCTCTCATGGCGTCGTGTCCTCGCGATACTTCTGTTCTTCGGCGCCGCGCTCGCCACAAAGGAACATACGGTTGCACTTGCGGGAGTGCTTCTGCTGACAGATGCGTTTGCCGCTGGCACGTCGTTCTTAGCAGCCGTGCGCCGGAACTGGAGGTTATACGCTCCGCTTGCGGCGGGAGCAGTGGTCGGTGGT
>DASQEG010000692.1:0-4598 GCA_035633775.1 Bryobacteraceae bacterium | reverse complement strand
GCGGTTAATGACACGGCGATACAGATCATTCAGATCCGATGTTGCGAAGCGGCCACCGTCCAGCGGCACAAGCGGACGCAACTCCGGAGGAATGACCGGCAGCACGTCAAGGATCATCCACTCCGGCTTGTTGCCGGACTTCCGGAAGCTCTCGGTGACCCGCAGCCGCTTGGCAAACTTCAGCTTTTTCTGCTGCGAGGTCTCGGTCCGCATCTTTTCGCGGATCTCGATGGACAGCGACTCGACATCGATCTTGCGCAGCAGCTCCTTGATGCCTTCTGCGCCCATGATGGCGACGAACTTGCCCTGTGTTGCGGGGTCCTGATCCAGCTGCCGCTTGCGCTCGTCCGTGATGACCTCGCCCAGGCTCAGTTCGGTCTCACCCGGGTCAACGACGGCGTAGGCCTCGAAGTAGAGCACGCGCTCCAGCTCACGCAGGCTGATGTCGAGCAGGTAGCCAATGCGGCTCGGCAGGCCCTTGAAGAACCAGACGTGTGAACAGGGGCTCGCCAGTTCGATATGACCGAGACGCTCGCGTCGGACGCGCGACAGCGTGACTTCGACGCCGCACTTGTCGCAGATCACGCCGCGGTGCTTCATGCGCTTGTACTTGCCGCACAGACACTCCCAGTCTGCGATGGGGCCGAAGATGCGGGCGCAGAACAGACCATCGCGCTCAGGCTTGAACGTACGGTAGTTGATGGTTTCCGGCTTGGTGACCTCGCCGTGGGACCAACTGCGGATTTTTTCCGGCGACGCCAGACTGATTCGAATGGAATCAAAGTCGGCGATCAGGTTCGCACGGTCGTATGGAGAAGATCGGTACATGAAAGCCTCTCAATAACCCTTGAAGCCGCGGACGCACTTCACGTCCGCGGCCGGAGAAAACACTAGTCAGCCGCCAGAGCAGTGTCGAACACGTCCCGCGGCTTCTTCATCAGCTCCACATCGAGGCAGAGCGACTGGAGCTCACGAATCAGCACGTTGAACGACTCGGGCACGCCGGGTTCGGCCGCGGCCTCGCCCTTGACGATGGCCTCGTAGATCTTGGCGCGACCATACACGTCGTCGGACTTGGCCGTCAGCAGCTCCTGCAGAACGTAGGCGGCACCGTATGCTTCGAGCGCCCACACTTCCATTTCGCCGAAGCGCTGTCCGCCGAACTGTGCCTTACCCCCCAGCGGCTGCTGAGTGATCAGCGAATACGGTCCGATGGAGCGCGCGTGGATCTTGTCGTCCACAAGGTGCGACAGCTTCAGCATGTAGATGTAGCCGACGGTAACGGGCTGCTCGAAGAGGTTGCCCGTCATGCCGTCAAACAGCGGCGTCTTGCCCGAACTCGGCAGGTTGGCCTCCTGCAGCTGCTCTTTGATATTCAGCTCAGTGGCCCCGTCGAACACCGGCGTTGCGAAGTGCAGGCCGAGCGCCTTGGCGGCCCAGCCAAGATGGGTCTCCAGAATCTGACCGACGTTCATACGCGAAGGAACGCCGAGCGGATTCAGCACGATTTCGACCGGAGTGCCGTCGGGCAGATACGGCATGTCCTCTTCGGGAACGATACGCGCGATCACACCCTTGTTGCCGTGCCGACCGGCCATCTTGTCGCCGACCGACAGCTTGCGCTTCATCGCGATGTAAACCTTCACCATCCGGATAACGCCCGGCGGCAACTCATCGCCCTTGCGCAGCTTCGCGATCTTCTCTTCGGTGATCTTTTCGAGCACCTGCACCTGACGTGAGGTCATCTCCTCGATCTCGTCGATCTGTTCGTTCAGGTGCACATCCTTGTCCTTGAAGCGGAGGCGCTTCAGATCGCGGGCGCGCATTTTCTCGATCAGGTCGCGGGTGAGGATGACACCCTTGGCCAGCAGCTTCTTGTTGCTCTTCTCATCGTGGAGGTCGGCCAGCACTTCGCGGCCTTCCATCAGAACGGCGAGCCGCTTGGAACGCTCGTCGTTCAGAATGCGCTTCTCGTCTTCGAGGTTGCGGTGCATCCGCTCCTCAGCAGAGGCGAGAATTGCCCGGGAGCGCTCGTCCGGCTCAGCACCCTTGCGCGAGAACACCTTCGCATCCACCACCACGCCTTCGATTCCGGGCGGGCAGTAGAGCGATGCGTCCTTCACGTCACCGGCCTTCTCACCGAAGATGGCTCGCAGCAGCTTCTCCTCGGGAGTGAGCTGCGTTTCACCCTTCGGTGTGACCTTGCCGACCAGAATGTCGCCCGGTTTCACCGAAGCGCCAATCCGGATAATCCCGCTCTCGTCGAGGTTCCGGAGGAACGTCTCGGCGATATTCGGAATATCACGCGTGATCTCTTCGGGACCAAGCTTCGTATCGCGTGCCTCGATCTCGAACTCTTCGATGTGGATCGAGGTGTAGTAGTCTTCCTTGACCAGCTTTTCGCTGACCACGATCGCGTCTTCGAAGTTGTAGCCGCGCCAGGGCATGAACGCTACCAGCACGTTACGACCGAGCGCCAGTTCACCGACCTCGGTGCAGGGACCGTCGGCCAGCACATCGCCCTTGCGAACCTTCATGCCTTTCTGCACGATCGGCTTCTGGTTGATGCAGGTGTTCTGGTTCGACCGCTTGAACTTCGTCAGCTGATAGATATCAGCGCCGACTTCGCGCGACATCTGACCTTCGTGCGCGTTGCCTTCCACGCGAACGATGATGCGCTCGCTGTCGACGGAGTCAACGACACCTGAGCGTTTGCAGATGACCACAGCACCGGAGTCGCGGGCGGTTACCCGTTCCATACCGGTGCCTACGAAAGGAGCTTCCGCACGAAGCAGCGGCACCGCCTGGCGCTGCATGTTCGATCCCATCAGCGCACGGTTGGCGTCGTCGTTCTCGAGGAATGGAATCAGGCTCGCGGCCACCGACACGAGCTGCTTCGGACTCACGTCCATGTACTCGACCTCGTCCCGGCTCTTGAGCACGAAGTTGCCGGCCTGGCGCGCGTTTACCAGCTCCTTCACCATGTGCCCGTTCTCATCGAGCTGCACGTTGGCCTGCGCTACCAGGTACTTGTCTTCTTCCCACGCAGACAGGTAGTCGCAGTGCGCTTCGAACTCTGCGGCCTGCTGCTCCGCATTCAGCGCCCCGTTGGACTGGTCCATCTCAGACCGGGTGATTACCTGGTTGACCTTGTACTTCGTCGCACCGGGATTCAGGATCCGAACTTCATCGACTACCGTGCCCGTCGTCACGCGACGATACGGGCTTTCAATGAACCCGTAGTCGTTGATGCGGGCGAAGCACGACAGCGACGAGATCAGACCGATGTTCGGGCCTTCCGGCGTCTCGATCGGGCAGATACGGCCGTAGTGTGTCGGGTGGACGTCGCGGACTTCGAAGCCGGCGCGTTCGCGGCTCAGACCGCCCGGTCCGAGCGCCGACAGACGCCGCTTGTGCGTGATCTCCGACAGCGGATTCGTTTGATCCATGAACTGCGACAGCTGGCTGGATCCGAAGAACTCGCGGATGGCGGCCATCACAGGCTTGGCGTTTACCAGGTCATGCGGCATGGCCGTGGACATTTCCTGGTAAACCGACATCTTCTCCTTGATCGCGCGCTCCATGCGGACCAGACCGATGCGGAACTGGTTTTCAAGGAGTTCGCCGACCGCACGAACGCGCCGATTGCCGAGGTGATCGATGTCATCAACGGCCCCGATACCCTTGCGCAGCTTCAACAGGTATTTGATTACGTCCGTGAAGTCCTTGGGATCGGCCGGAATCTCGCCCTTCATCACGCGGTCCGGATCGGCGCCGCCCAGGGTGCGCTGGTCGAGCGGGATCGCATTGATGTTGTCGTACAGCTTGATGTTGGCCTTCATGCGGCCCACGCGCGAAAAGTCGTACTTCCGCGGGTCAAAGAACATGCCACGGAAAAGCTGAACAGCGGTGTCCAGCGTCGGAGGATCACCGGGACGCAGCTTGCGGTAGATTTCCAGCAGAGCGTCGCTCTGCGACTTGACCGGATCTTTCCTGAGCGTGACGCTGATCACAGTGCCTGCGTCATCGCGCTCAGGGAAAAACAACTCCACGGCGTCAATGCCGGCGTCCATCAGCTTGGTGAAGGCGCTTTCCGTGACTTCCTGGTTGGCTTCCACCAGCACCTCACCGGTGCTCATGTCCACCACGTCGGCAGCCGCAAATCCGCCCTGAAGATCGTTCGGAGCTACCTCGACTTCGGTGATGCCCTGCTTCTGGATTTCACGGAATACCGAGTTGGTGATCTTCTTGCCCTGAGTGACAACCGTGTCGCCCTTGGCGTTGTTGATGGCGTAGCTCAGCTTCATGCCGAGCAGCGCGCTCGATACCTTCCAGAGAAGCCGGCGGTCGGCAACCCTGAGTGAGACGACGTTATAGAACGCCTTCAGGATGTCCGAATCGCTGCGCAGCCCGAGTGCGCGCAGAAATACGGTGCCGTAAAACTTCCGCTTGCGGTCAATGCGGACATACAGGAGGTTCTTGTTGTCGTACTCGAACTCGACCCAGCTTCCGCGATAAGGAATGATTTTGCCGAGGTAGTAGCCCTGCGCGGGAACGCGCTCGAAGAACACACCCGGCGAGCGGTGCAGCTGGCTGAC
>DASQEG010000691.1:0-4067 GCA_035633775.1 Bryobacteraceae bacterium | reverse complement strand
GCACTGGTTTTCAGCAACGAGGAGTTAAGCTTCCCCACGCGCCTGGCCAACATCACAGCTGGCAGGCCGGCTCGCGGTGTCGAGCTGATGGCGTTGCGGCGAAATGGCAGCACCGTCAACGTGAGCGTTTGGAATGCTTTGGTTCGGGACTCCAACGGCAACGTGACGGCCGTTGTTGAAGCCCTGGCCGATGTGACCGAGCGCCTCCGGCTGGAGGAGCGGTTCCGGCAGGCGCAAAAAATGGAAGCCGTTGGGCGCCTCGCGGGAGGTGTTGCGCACGATTTCAACAACATGCTGACGGTGATCACCGGGTACTGTCAGATGATCCTGGACAACCCGGCCGCCGACGCGTCCATCCGATCAGACATGCAGCAGGTAGTGCGGGCGGCAGATCGTGCAACTTCGCTCACCCGCCAGCTGCTCGCATTCAGCCGGAGGCAGATGGTCCAGCCGAAGGTCCTCGAAGCCGATGCCGTGGTTCTGGACATGAAGGCCATGCTGCTGCGGCTTCTGGCGGAGTCCGTTCGGCTCGAGCTTGACCTTGGGGCCGAGGGAGCCCGTATCCGAATGGATCCGGGCAATCTGGAGCAGGTGGTTATCAACCTGGCGGTGAATGCACGCGATGCGATGAACAACGACGGCGTTCTCCGAATCAGGACGAGGAAGTTCATCGCTGACGACAGTGCGACTTTCCCCGAAGGCGAATACTATCTGCTGGAGGTGACGGACAACGGCACGGGCATGAGTGAGGAAACCCTCAGCCACCTGTTCGAGCCCTTCTTTACGACCAAGGAGCGCGGGCACGGCACCGGCCTCGGTCTGTCCACCAGCTACGGGATCGTCAAGCAGAACCGGGGCGAGATCCAGGTTCGTTCCGAAGTCGGGAACGGAAGCACATTCTACATCTACCTGCCGCTGGTAAACGAGCCTGCTGACGTGCTGCCGGGCACGCGCGAGACGTCGCGCCAGTACCGTGGAACCGAGTGCCTGCTTGTGACTGAAGACGAGGACGATGTACGGCGCGTTGTGACGGGCATGCTGCGGACTCAGGGCTATCGCGTCCTTGCTGCGAGCAGAGGTGAAGAAGCAATTCGCATCGCCGCAGCTGAGCCGGCAATCGATCTGCTGATTACGGACATGGTGATGCCCGGGATGAGCGGCAAGGAACTGGCTGACCGGCTGCGGCAGATCCGCCCCGGTCTTCGCGTACTTTTCGTCTCGGGCTATGCGGATACGGGCATCGTTCAGGACGGAGAAGTCGCTTCCGATGCCAACTTTCTGCAGAAGCCGCTGCGTCCGGAGGAACTCGCGAAGAAGGTGCGCGAGGTTCTCGATGCAGGTGTTCGAAGCAACGCCTGAACCCGCTATAATGCGGATTCATCGCACTCACAATTTATGAGAAAAAAAGTCACCGTCATTGGCGCCGGAAATGTCGGAGCCAACTGTGCCGTCAACATCGCCTACAAGGAACTCGCCGACGTCGTTCTGGTCGATGTCGTTGAGGGCGTGCCGCAGGGCAAGGGTCTCGACATGCTGGAGTCCGGTCCGATTGAAGGCTTCGACGTCAACGTCACCGGCGCGAACGACTATGAGCCGACTGCAAACTCCGACATTGTGGTGATCACCGCGGGATTCCCCCGCAAACCCGGAATGAGCCGCGATGACTTGCTGATCGCCAACTACGAAGTGGTACGGACGGCAACGGAGCAGGCGGTCAAGTACTCGCCCAACGCGATCCTCATCCTGGTCACGAATCCGCTGGACGCGATGTGCTGGACCGCGCAGCAGGTTTCGAAGTTCCCGCGCAATCGCGTCATCGGCATGGCTGGCGTACTCGATACAGCACGGTATCGCACGTTTATTGCGATGGAACTCGGTGTCTCGGTCGAGAACATCACTGCGCTGGTACTTGGCGGGCACGGCGACACCATGGTGCCGATCGTGCGGCTGACCACCGTCGGCGGCATTCCTCTAACGGAACTCTTGGACCAGGCTAGCATCGATCGACTGGTGCAGAGAACCCGCGATGGCGGTGCGGAGATTGTAAAGTACCTGAAAACGGGAAGTGCTTACTACGCACCCTCAGCCGCTACGGTCGAGATGGTGGAATCGATCCTGAAGGACAAAAAGAAGGTCCTGCCCTGCGCCGCTTACCTCGAGGGCGAGTACGGAATCAACGGACTTTTTGTCGGCGTCCCCGTGAAGCTGGGCGCGGGCGGCATCGAGCAGATCTACGAAGTGAAGCTGCAGGCCGCCGAGAAACAGGCTCTGGACAAGAGCGCTGCGGCAGTGAAAGAATTGGTGGACATTATTCAGCAGAAGATGGGGTCCTGAGTTAAAGCTCGCCCCATCGCGTTCAGGTCGATACAAATTGACTCAGGAACGGGATTTCTAAAGATGAGTGGAAGCAGGGCAGGCAGTCGCCGTGTCCTGCTTCGCTTGCACTCTGAGATGGCCAAACAACGTACCTCAAATGCGAACGGGGATGCTCCCGTTGTTGACCCGCGCTACGCCTGCTTCCGACTCGAAGTCAGACCTTCCGTAATCCACCGGTGGGGTTTGTACGCCGGAGAGAACATACCCGCCCGCCGTAAGATTATCGAGTATACGGGTGAGAAGATCAGTCGCCGTGAAACCAAGCGCCGCGCTCAGGGGCCGCTCAATTACCTTTTCACTCTGAACTCCTACTGGTGCATTGACGGTAACGTCGGGGGCAGCGGTGCGCAGTATATCAACCACTCCTGCGAGCCGAATTGCTATGCGTGGATCCACAAGGAGCACATTCTGTACATGAGCGCCCGCGCGATCCGCAAAGGCGAAGAGTTGACCATCGACTACCACTTCGACAAAGACGTGGAGAAGGTTCCCTGTTCATGCGGCGCGAGGAACTGCCGCGGCACCATCAACCTGCTGAAGTAGCGACCCGCGCGAAGGGGAGATTCCCGGCAGCTTCGAGTTCCAGCAGCCGGTTGTACTTGGCCAGCCGCTCTGACCTTGTAATGGATCCGACTTTGATCTGACCTGCACCTGATGCAGTAGCAAGGTCTGCCAGGAAGCTGTCCTCGGTCTCGCCGGAACGCGCCGAGACAACCGCGCGCCAGCCTGCCTCTGAGGCGAGACGCAGAACGTGAAACGTCTCGAGCAGGGTTCCGATCTGATTCATTTTTACGAGCACCGCGTTCGCTGATCCGGCGGCGATACCTCGCCTCACGCGCTCCGGGTTCGTCGTGAAGAAATCATCGCCAATCAGCTGCGCTCTCGAGCCCAGCCCGGCGGTTAGCAAGCCCCATCCGTCCCAGTCATCCTGATCGAGCCCGTCTTCGATGGAGACGACGGGGTACTCCCGGCACCAGCGGTCCAGCAGATCAATCATGCCCTCCGAACTCAGCCGCGCATCTCCGAGCGAGTAAGTGCCTTCTTTGTAAAAGTGGGAAGCCGCGATGTCGATCGCGATTGAGCAGTCGACCCCGGCACGGTAGCCGGCGCGCTCGATCGCGGCACTGATGATCTCGAGCGCTTCTTCGTTCGATCGGAAGCGCGGTCCCCAGCCGCCTTCGTCTGCTACGCCCGTGACGCTGAGCCCGCGTTCCGCGAGCACCTGGCGAGCTGCCGCGTGAACGGCGACCGCTGCATGGAGTGCATCGGCGAAGCTGCCAAAGCCGTGAGGCAGCACGAGGAAGTCCTGTATTTCAATGTTGTGGTCGGCGTGCCATCCTCCCGAAAGAATGTTCACCATTGGCACGGGAATGGCAGGCGCGCCTGGGGCGGCATAGGCTTCGGCCAGCGTCTGCCACAGCGGTTGGTGCCTGCTTGCGGCGAGTGCTCGCGCCACAGCACACGAGACGGCGAGCAGTGCGTTCGCGCCGAGCCGCTGCTTATTCGCCGTGCCGTCGAGCGAGAGCAGGTCACGGTCCAGCGCCGCGGGATCTTCGGCAACACGGCCGCTCATCGCGGCCCCAATCTCCCCGTTGATGTGTGCGACGGCCCTTGTCACACCTTTGCCGCCGTATCGCGAGAGGTCCCCGTCACGGAGTTCGAGGGCCTCATGCCGGCCCGTCGACGCGCCG
>DASQEG010000690.1:0-3030 GCA_035633775.1 Bryobacteraceae bacterium | reverse complement strand
GGCGCGCTCAGGCGCTCCAGCGGCGCGCGGCAACAGCTTCGAACGTAATGCCGTTGCAGACGGCGCGGCCGCCCTCAACGGCGATTCCTGCTGAAGATCCTCCACCCGCGCCGGCTACACCCGAGGACATTCGGGAAGCAGCGCGGCCACAGCCGCCCGTCGAACTTCGTGCTGACACCGCTGTTCGCGACCTTGCGCTCCGGGGAACCGACATTGCGCTTTGGGAACAGACAGCCAAAAGCTATGGACTTGACGTCATCTTCGAGGGCGACTACCAGGCGGGCCAGCCGATGACGTTCAACCTCGACCGGGCAGGCTATCGTGAAGCCCTGCACGCGCTGATGACGCTGACCGGCTCTTTTATTGTGCCGATGAGCGAAAAAGTCCTGCTGGTGGTGAAAGATACGGAAGCGAAGCGGAAGGAGGTCGAGAACACGGTAACTTTCTCGGTGCCGATCCCTGATCCGTTCACCATACAAGAAGCACAGGAGCTCGGCCGAACCGTGCAGCAGGTCATGGAGATCCAGCGTTTCGCGATCGACTCCGCGCAGCGCCTCGCGATCTTCCGTGACCGGATTTCGAAGGCGGTGCCGGCGCAACTTTTGTTCCAGCAACTGGTTGCCGCAAAGCCGCAGGTGATGATTGAAGTCGAGCTGATGAGCGTCGCCAGTACAGCCAGTCTTCAAATCGGCCTCAACCTGCCTACATCGTTCCCGCTCACTGCGATCCAGAAGACGATGACGCTGAGGAATCTGACGTTCCCCGAGTTCGCTCTGGCGCTCGGAAGTGCCCGGCTGATGGCAAGAGCGGATCGGTCTGATGTCCGCACCCTATATAGGGCGGAGATGAGAGCGGTAGATCTGCAGCCGGCACAGCTGCATGTAGGGCAGAAATACCCGATTATGAACGTCAGCTACATCGGTGACACATCCGGCGGCGGTGACGTGTACAGTCCGCCACCGAGCTTCAACTTCGAAGACCTTGGGTTCGTGCTGAAGCTCACGCCGAAAGTTCACGGCCGTACGGAGGCAACCTTCAACGTCGAGGCGGAGTTCAAGCTCCTGGGCGCGGGCAGCGCGAACGGCATCCCGGTGATCTCGAATCGCAAATGTGCGAGTCAGGTCAGGCTTCGCTTCGACGAGACTGCCCTGATCTCGGGCCTTGTGACTCGCAACGACCTGCGCGTGCTCACCGGACCTGCGGGCCTGCTCAACGTTCCGGTGCTGGGCGGATTGCTTGGCCAGACGGATCGCACCCGCGATGATATTCAGATCGTGCTCGCTATCCGGCCGAGGCTCCTGACTCCTCCTCCGGACGAAGCGCTGACCAAAGCGATCTGGGTTGGAAGCGATACCCGTACCCGCATCCCAATGTAATATCGGGACGTATGTCCCGCATGCTCGATGAGATCAGAGAACAGCCGGCCGCGCTGGAACGGACTTTGCGGAGCGAGCGGCAAACATGCCAAAGCTTGAGCCGCCTGATCGAGGCCAGGCGTCCCAGGCTGGTTCTACTTGCTGCACGCGGCACTTCGGACAACGCGGCTGTGTTCGGCCGGTACCTGCTCGAGATCACAACGGGCATTCCGGTGTCCCTTGCTGCGCCGTCGATCTTCACTTTGTATGGAGGCGCGTCCTTCGACTTCCGCGACACGCTGGTGGTCGCGCTCTCACAGTCGGGCGAGTCGACAGACACGAACCTGGTCGCCCAGCGTGCCCGCGAAGCAGGCGCGCTGACCGTAGGCGTCACGAATGAAGCGGGAAGCGCGCTGGCACAGATTGCCGAGCACGTCATCCTGGTGCAGGCGGGCCGGGAGCAGAGTGTTGCAGCGACAAAGACATACACCGGCCAGTTGCTCACTCAGTATCTGCTGGCCAGATGTCTTGGAGCTCCTGTGCCCATGGATCGTCTCGAGCGGTTGCCTGAGTACGCGGCCAAGGCGCTTGAGCTGGAGACAGCGGTAGCGGAATGCGCCGAACGGTACACATATATGAACCGCGCCGTTTCGATCGCTCGCGGCCTAAATTACGCGAATGCGTTCGAATTTGCGCTAAAGCTGATGGAAACCTGTTATGTCGTCGCTGAGCGGTTTTCTTCAGCAGACCTTCTCCATGGACCGATCGCCATGGTCGAGTCGGCATTTCCAGCGTTTCTGTTCGCTCCGGCGGGCGTTACCTGGGCTGGTTTGAGGGACATGACTGACAAGCTGGTTCAGCTTGGATCGGAGACCCTGGCCATCACCGACCGCAGCAACCCGGAAGCACGACGTGCTGCTGCCCGATCCATCTGCATTGAGTCCGACCTTGCTGAGTCTGGTAGTGCTCTGCCGACTGAGGTTTGGACGCCTGTTCCGTACATCATTCCAGCACAACTTTTCGCAGCGCATCTCGCCACTCATAAGCGCCTGGATCCGGATCAGCCGCGCACGCTATCGAAGGTTACGCGAACTCTTTGATGGTGCGATTGCGGCGTCTTCACCGCGTTCGAGTGCCATGAGCGCAAAAGAGATACGCCTCACAGCCTCTTCTTCAAGCTCCGTGTCGTTGCTGTCCAGCGGAAGCTTGGCCATGCTGAGGTGAATCAGCTCGTGCACAACCGAGAGTTCAGTGTCACGCACGACCTCGCTGCGCGGCAAGGTCGAATCGATCGGGTCGAGCACTTTGATCGTCGCCGATTTGCGGGGGAGTGACCAGTGAACGTTCGCAACTGTACCGCGTGGAAGCTGCGAGAGCCGAACGATCCTCGATTCGATCTTCCACTCGCGCAGGCCAAGCCGTCGCTGCCATCTGGCGACCCAGCCTTCAACCGTCTCCTGGTCGAGAAGCGGCAGTTCCAGGTCCCGGGATGGCGGAGCCTGGACGTGATCTGTCGTTCGCGACGCACCCGTAAGGGGGGCTTCGGGATACACTGCAACTGCTCCCGCGAATAAGCAGGCCAGCACACCTAGCACTCGCATGACTAATCTATGATTCGCTCAAGAGCGCATCAAATTCCAGTCCTCAAGTGAGGGGTAAGCAGACCCCTTTTTCG
>DASQEG010000689.1:0-3124 GCA_035633775.1 Bryobacteraceae bacterium | reverse complement strand
GAGCCTTCTTCCATGACAAACCCTTATGGCGTACGACGTTCTCCGCAATCTGAGTGCCGATAGTGAGGACCGGGTTCAGGCTCGTCATAGGCTCCTGGAAGATCATCGCGATCTCATGGCCGCGAATGGAGCGCATCTCCTCGTCGGATAAGCTCGTCAATTCGCGGCCTTGGAACTGGATCGAGCCGCCGACAATGCGCCCCGTTTCCTTCTGGATCAGCCGCAAGATCGATAGAGCCGTTACCGATTTTCCGCAGCCGGACTCCCCCACAATGGCAACCGTTTCGCCCGCTCCAACATCGAATGAAACGCCGTCGACCGCGCGGACTATTCCATCCTGGGTGAAAAAGTGCGTCCTGAGATCGCGTACCTGAAGAACACTCACATTCGCCTCGAGAGTCTTGGATCCAGACGGTCCCGCAGGCCGTCACCTAGAAGGTTGACTGCCAGGATCGTAACGGTCAGGAAGGTCCCAGGGAGCAGGACACTCCAGGGGGCGATCTGGAAGAACGAGCGCCCCTGTGAGATGATGTTGCCCCAACTCGGGATCTCCGGCGGCACGCCCGCACCGAGAAAACTGAGGCTTGCTTCGACGAGCATCGCCGAGGCGCATACATAAGTCGATTGCACAATGAGCGGCGCCATGGCGTTGGGTAGAATGTGCTTGAACAGCAGCTTAAAACCCCGTGTCCCGCCTGCGATTGCGCTCTCCACGTATGGCTGCTCACGGATGGAAAGTACAACGCTGCGAACCAGCCGCACGATTCGCGGCACCTCTGGGATTACAATTGCCACGAGTACGATGGCGAGGCCGGGGCGGGTTAACGTGATCAGCGCAATGGCGAGCAGGATCGAGGGTATAGCCATTATCCCATCCATGATACGCATGACGACTGCATCGACGCGCCGGAAATAGCCACAAACCAGGCCTATCGTGAGCCCGATCACGCTTGCGAACAGGGCTACGGAGACACCGACCGTAAGCGAGACGCGAGCGCCGTAGATCGTGCGCGAGTAGACGTCGCGTCCATACTGATCGGTCCCAAACCAGCGCGCTGCGGAGGGGGCACGCAGGCGCTGCGCAGGTGCCATCTGGGTCGGATCGCCTGCGATGTGAGGCGCGAGAACCGCTAAAAGCGCAAGCGTTGCGAGAACGGATGCACCTACGAAGATCGTTGGGTTGCGTCGGATCGAGGCCCAGATTGCCGGGGTCCTTCGCGGTGCGGTCACGGGCAATTGTTCTGCGAGGTACATCGATTTTTGGCGCTCCGGATTTGTGAGCTTCCACTAGCGTGTCAGTATATCAGGCCAGGATGGGTCTCCTGGTCGAGCGGCCAAATCGGCCGCTCGACCTTGGTGTACGGCACCCTGCGATAGTCGCGGGCCAGCGGTGCGTCCGATTCGACGTAGATGACGCGCTTTGCAATCGGACCGAAGGCAGCAGCAAAGTGGTTCGTCGACTTGCAAACCAGGATCTGTCTCTGTGTCGGCTCGATGCCGACATTGCGGAACAGATCGAGCCCGAGCGCTTGAGTGCGCTTCGAAATCAGCACTGCTTCGACGCCACCGACCCTAACGGCAGCACAGTCGCCGAGCGGCACTTTTGTCGGACCGAAATCCTGCCAGCAATCCCGGGCGACGCTGGTGACCTCGACGATTGCATCGATCGGCACGCCGGACGCCGGGCCAGTCTTGCCGCCGAAGCGCAAAGGAAAATGCGCACCTTCGCCGGCATCGAAGCAGAGTGCGACGGCGACCGGATCCCAGATCGGCCCGACGGCGGCGCTTGTGGCGCCCCTGTCGATGAGTTCGCGTAGGATCGACGTGTTGTCGGAAGGTGCCCCTCCGCCTGCATTATCCGTGGGCTCCGCAATGACAACCGGCGCGCTCGACGCACTCATCGCGATCCGCACCCCTTCCTCGACGGTCAGGAACTCCGGCATGGTCTTGCCGCGCAAGGAGACGAACTCCTCGCCGAGTTTCGTCGCCAATGCGTCGGCCTTTGCCTTACTGCCGTCGGCGATGACGAGGATGCGTCCAGTCATTTCCGGCACGTCGGCGTAGGGGAAGCAGTGCACCGCCGACACGGAAAGAATACCATCCTTGCCCTCCAGCGCGAACATGCGGTCTACGAAGCCACGCATCACCGGGAACTGAGTCGGGTAGGAATTGATCTGTCTGCAGTCGTAAAGCGACATGACTGGTTTGATCTCACCGCGCACGGTACGTAGAACAAGGTCCAGCAGTTCTTCCGCTCGTTCAACGACGTCGGTGTGGGGGAACTCCTTGTAGAGTACGATGATGTCGGCCTGCTCGACACGTTTCAAGGTGAGGTGGCAGTGGGGGTCGAGCTCCACGCCAATGACGCACTTCTTGCCGACAATCTCGCGGGCACGGGCGATGATGTCTCCTTCCACGTCGTCGTAGCCATAGGCAACCATGGCTCCATGGAGGCCAAGCAAAACGGCGTCCAGCGGCATAGCGCTCCTGAGTTGGCCGAGGACCTCATCGCGCATGAATTCGTAGTCGCGCTGGTTCACGGTGCCGGAGGGCGAAGCCGCGAAGCAACTGCCCTCGACCAGCGTGAAGCCGTCCGCAGCCGCTCGCCGACGTGCAACGAACAGCGGCGCCGTGCACATCCGCGGCGCGTCCGATGGGTGCTCGCCCGGCCGAAAAAAGACGTTCTCCTGGAATGCCCGCAGGCTCGTCGGAAGCGGAGAAAAGGTGTTGGTTTCCGTCGCGATGGTGGCTGAAAAGATTCGCATGGTCGCTATCCGCTTAGAGGAGGTTCGGCGCTCGCGTCCGAGGCAGCCGTGACAGTGGTCGTGTGGTCGTCTGCCTGCCTGCGCGCGGAAGCAACGAATTCGCTGCCGGAACAATATTTCTGGCAATCTTTATCCGCCATTGCAGATCGGTCGGCATGTAGCTTTCCCTGCTTCCCACCGTGTTGCCCCTCAGTGCCTGATGCGGGGGTCAAGGAAGACGTAGGAAAGGTCAATCATAAGATTGATGATCACCTTTGTCGCCGCGAACAGCAGGATCAATCCCTGGACGATCGGATAGTCTCTCTTGAGTACTGCGTCGACCGTCAGCCGCCCCAAGCCCGGAATATTGAACACGGTTT
>DASQEG010000688.1:0-3359 GCA_035633775.1 Bryobacteraceae bacterium | reverse complement strand
GCGGTGAAACTTCGCAGCGATTACCTGCCCGCGCGCGTGGCTCTTGGCCAGCTTACGCTTCAGCAGCGTGAGTTCGGCAAGGCGAATCAGATGGCTCAGGAAATCCTTGCGCTGGACGCTAACCATGCGGGAGCCCACCTCCTCCGCTCCCGTGCCCTGCTGGGCATGGGCCAGGTGAAGCAGGCGCGCGCCGAGCTGACGCAGACCGCCGAGCAGTTCCCGCAGCTCTCTGAGGCACGGCTGCACATCGCGGGTCTCGATCTGCAGGAGCGGAATTTCAAGGCGGCGGAAGACGGGTTCCGAAAGCTGCTGGCCGAACGGCGCGATCCGCGCGCATTCCTGGGCCTCATGGACTCCTACATCGGGCAGGGTCAGGTGGACACGGCGAAAAAGCTGCTGAAGGAGGAGATCGCCCGGCATCCTGAGCGCATGGAGTACCGGTTCGCGATGGCAGCTCTGAACACGCGCACCAACGATCTGAATGGTGCGATGTTGGACTACAAGTCGATCCTTGCCGCCGATCCGAAAAATGCCACGGCGTGGCTGCGGATCAGCGATCTGCACAGACGCACCGGGGACCTGGGCGCCTCCATTGAGGCTGGGCGTAAGGCGCAGGAACTGGCGCCCAACACGGTAAGTCCGCATCTGCAGCTCGCATTGCTGTATGAGGGTGCCGGCAAACGCATCGAAGCTCGCCCCATGTACGAGCAGGTGCTGAAGCTGCAGCCCTCGAACGTAATTGCCCTCAACAATCTGGCTTACATTCTGGCCGAGAACGGCACAGACCTCGACCAGGCGCTGACGATGGCACAGCAGGCGCGACAGATGTTCCCGAACGACCTGAATATCGCCGATACGCTGGGCTGGATCTACATCAAGAAAAATCTGCCGGATAGTGCGATCTCAATCCTCCGCGACATTATCCAGAAGCAGCCCCAGCGCGCTACGTATCACTACCATCTCGCCATGGCCTTATTTCAGAAGGGCGATCGCGCTTCTGCCAAGAAGTCCTGCGAAGTTGCCCTCAGCCAAAAGCCGAGCAAGGCTGAGGAGGACCAGATCCGAGAGCTGATGTCCAAAATCGGCTAATCACCGCGGGCGGTGCCGGGCAGAACCGGCACCGTCTGCCCCTGCAGAACACAACACCACCAATGCCCGTACCTGTGCTCACCGAAGAACCGGCTGTTGCCGGAAGCAGCAGTTCTTCTTCGATTCCTTACGTCGCGCCTTTTGCCCTTTTTCTGATACTGCTCGCCACGGCCAGGTATCTGGCATTTCTCGGAGAGTGGGAGTTTGTTCTCCGCATCGCCCTTCTGACGGCAGCGCTGCTCATCTTCTCCCGACAGGTGATCAGCTTCCGAACACAGGCACCGGTGGGTTCGGTGCTGCTCGGAGTTGCGGTTTTCGCAATCTGGATTGCGCCCGACACGTTGATCCCGGGTTACCGCAGTCACTGGCTCTTTCAGAACAGCATCACCGGCACCACTGCTACTTCGATCGATCAGGCCCTGCTGGGCTCAACCTTTGTGCTCGTCCTGAGATCTCTTCGGGCGGTCGTGCTGGTACCGATCATCGAAGAACTGTTCTGGCGCGCGTGGTTGCTGCGATGGCTCGTGACCCACCGATTTGCCACGCTGCCGCTCGGCAGCTGGACCTGGAGCGCGGTCGTCATAAGCTCGTTGCTGTTTGCCTCCGAACATGGCCCGTTCTGGGAAGTCGGCCTGATTGCCGGCCTTGCTTACAACTGGTGGATGATCCGCACGAAAAGTCTTGGAGACTGCATCCTCGCGCATGCTGTCACGAACGGCTGTCTTTGTGCCTGGGTCGTCTATTCAGGCAACTGGTCATACTGGCTCTAGCTTAGCTGCCAAGGCCCCGCTTGGCGGCGCGTGCCCGCTGAACCAAAGCGTCCTGTACGTTGAACAGCGGCTCGGACGGTCGGCGCACATACGACCCGTCCGCTTGCATGTGCCGGGCCTTGACGTTGTCGGCAGCATAGAGACTCAGCGCCTCTTTCAGTTGCCGCACGTTGTCCGGGTTCTCCAGTTCGACCAGCACCTCGACGCGCCGGTTCAAGTTCCGCGGAAGCAGATCGGCACTCCCGATCAGCATTCGTTCTGCGCCACCGTTGCGAGCCCAGTAAATGCGGCTGTGCTCGAGGAATCTGGCCACGATGCTCGTGACGGAGATGTTCTCGCTGACACCCGGTACCTGAGGACGGAGACAACAAACACCCCGGACCAGCAGGTCTACACGGACTCCCGCCTGCGACGCACGATAGAGACTTCGGATCAGCGGCGGGTCGGCAAGCGCGTTCATCTTGAACACCAGGTGGGCCTGCCGGCCTGCCCGGGCGTGCTCGATCTCGTCCTGAACGATAGCTTCAAGCCGGCTGCGCAGATTCACCGGTGCCACCAGAAGCCTGCGGTAATCGCTTTTGGCGGAGTATCCGGTCAAAAAGTTGAAGAGGTCGGTTACGTCCTGTGCGACCTCTACATTGGCCGTGAGGACGCCTATGTCGGTGTACAGGTGGGCGGTCACCACATTGTAGTTACCGGTTGCGATATGCACGTATCTGCGAATCGCCTCGCCTTCCCTGCGCACAACCATCAACGTCTTGCAATGGATTTTCAAGCCGACTAATCCGTACACGACGTGTACGCCGACTCGTTCGAGCGCTCGCGCCCACTCGATATTGCTTTCCTCATCGAACCGGGCTTTCAGCTCTACCAGGACAGCGACCTGCTTGCCGTTCTCCATGGCCTCCATCAGAGCTTCGACGATCGGAGAGTTGCGGCCGACGCGGTACAGCGTCATCTTGATCGCGAGTACATTCGGATCCTTCGCAGCCTTGCGCACCAGATCCACTACCGGTTGAAACGAGTCGAACGGGTGGTGCAGCAGAATGTCCTGGCGTGCGATCGAAGCGAAGATGTCCTCGTCGTCAACGTTCTGCAGTGCCTCGGGCGTCGCGGGCAGGAAGGTTCCGTCCCGGAGGTCGGGACGGTCGATGCGGCTCAGGGCCATGAACCGGCTCAGACCCAGAGCGCCTTTGGTTCGAAAGATCTGACTCTTCTCGATCTCGAAGTTAACCCTCAGGATGTCCAGCATGCCGTCCGGCATCTCATCGGTCGCCTCCAGACGGACGACGCCGCCGAACCGTCGCTGCCGAACGCCTTCCTCGACGCTTTCGAGCAGGTCCTCAGCCTCGAGTTCGCGGATCGCGAGATCGGAATCGCGGGTCACACGAAAGGGGTGAGCTTCGAGAACCTGCATTCCAGGGAACAGCGCTGCCAAATTCGCGGCAATGACCTGCTCGAGCCATACCAGCCGCATCTTCTTCTGCCCGTGCTTTCGCT
>DASQEG010000687.1:0-3949 GCA_035633775.1 Bryobacteraceae bacterium | reverse complement strand
GCATCGCAGCGGACTGGATCGGCGACCCGGTGCGGCTTCTATACTCGCACGTCCTCATTCCGGGCACCAAGAATACGACCGCCGACCTCGCGTGGCTCCGGGCTAAGGGCCTGGATACGTGGATTCAACGCCAGCACGCAGCCGGCGCCACCGTCATCGGGGTTTGCGGTGGCTATCAGATGTTGGGTCAGTCAGTTCTGGAAGACGGCCGGACGCACCAGGGGCTGGCGCTCCTCCCGGTAGAGACCGTGATGCGGGCCGACAAGACAGTTCGCCAAGTCGCAGGCACTCTGAATGGCACGCCATTCGATGCATACGAGATTCATGTGGGCCAGACCACCACGCCGCTTAACGCTGTGCCGTTCGCTTTTGTCGATGGTCGACCCGAGGGCATTCGCTACAACCGGTGCATCGGCACGTACCTGCACGACGCCTTGCGCGCGGACTGCGTACTTGCTGAGCTTGGATTGGCGGCTGAGCCTGCACATAGGCCGGACGCCAGCTACGACCAGCTCGCCGAGTGGTTTGCAGCGCATGCCGACATACGGCTCTTCGAGGATCAGTACCTGTGACACCTGTGCAGGTTGTTCTCGTCGGCGCCGCGCTCGACGTTGTACTCGGCGATCCCCGCTGGCTGCCGCATCCCATACGGGGCATTGGACGCCTTGCGACGCTCGCTGAACGGACGTGGCGATCGAGCGGGCTCCCGCCGAAGATCGCCGGTGTGCTGTTTACCGCAACGGTGGTGGGAACGACGTGTGCCATCGTGCGCACCACGCTGCCATGGGCCTCGGCTTACTGGGTGTGGGTTTTCCTTGCCATGCGGTCACTGGAGCGCGAGGCCGCCCGCACGATCGCGTTGCTCGATGATCTGCCCGCAGCGCGTCGGCAACTCGCGACGATCGTGGGGCGAGATACGGCGGCGCTCACGGAACCTGAGATCGTGCGGGCGGTCCTTGAGACGGTAGCGGAGAACTTTAGCGACGCGGTGGCAGCGCCGCTGTTCTGGTTTGCCGCAGGCGGGCCGGCCGCGATGGCAGCATACAAGGCCATCAACACGCTGGATAGCATGGTGGGCTACCGAAACTCCCGCTATCGCGAGTTCGGCTGGTTTTCAGCCCGGCTCGACGATGCGGCGAACTGGATTCCCTCACGGCTTAGCGTCGTAGTCATCGCTTTAGCTGCACTCGACGTCAACGCAGCCTGTGTTGCGGTGCGAGATGGTGGATCGCAGCCGAGTCCGAACTCCGGCTACCCGGAGGCAGCGTTCGCTGGTGCGCTCGGTGTGCAACTCGGAGGCATGAGTACTTACAACGGAGTGCCGAGCCGGAAGGCAACGCTCGGCGAACCGACACGGCTCCTCACTCGCGAAGTCTGGTCCGACACAAGTCGGCTGTTCCGTATCTCGTGCGTGCTCGCCGTGGCTGCGGCTGTGGTTGCGGTGCGGCGATGACCATCACGCACGGAGGTGCAATCCACCTTGCAGCGGAGCGGCGGGGCGTTCCGCTCACGCAGATTCTTGATTTCAGCGCGAGCATCAACCCGCTCGGACCTCCTCCGGGTGTGAAGCCGGCCATCGTCGCCGCCCTGGACAGGATCGAGCACTACCCGGACCCGTACTCGGCGATGCTGACGAGAAAACTGGCGCAGTTCTGGAAGACGGATCCCGACTGCATCCTGCTCGGAAACGGTGCGACGGATCTGATCCACTTCATCGCTCGTTGCTGGCCGCAAAGCCGGACGCACCTGGTCGTACCGACCTTTTCCGAATTCCAGCGTGCGTGGCCGAAAGCTCACCACGTTGCCCTTCATGAGCGCTGGCCTGATGACGGCCTGCTTGTTGTCACTAACCCTGTCAACCCGACTGGAGAACTCGTCCACATACCAGGGCGCTTTGGCCCGACATTGGTGGACGAGTCGTTCCTCCCGTTCACGAAGGCTTCGTCGAGCGGAAATGCCCTGCTGCGTCTTCGATCGTTGACTAAGTTCTATGCGCTCCCCGGTCTCCGCATTGGCGCACTGCTCGGCCCGGCCGACACGATCACTGACCTGAAGCGGGTGCGCGAGCCGTGGCAGGTCAATGCGCTGGCTGAAGCGGCAATGGCAGCGGCACTCGATGACGCTGAATACGCTGACGCCACGCGGCGCTTCGTCGAAACAGAAGCTCTGTTTCTCAGTTCCGAACTGGCTCGGATCCCGGGTGTGACGGTGCAGAAGCCGGCCGCCAATTACATCTTTGCGCGGCTGAGCTGTCCTGCCCGTTCGTTGTCCGAGCACATGGAGCAGCGGAACATACTGATTCGAGTTTGCACCGGCTGGCCGGGTATCGAGGGTGAAGCCGTGCGGGTGGCTGTGCGAACTCGCGCCGAGAACTTAAGGCTCATCGAAAGCTGGAAGGAGTTCTGCTAATGCGAGCACTGGTCACGCTGCTTCTGTTCTCCGTCATCGCCGCCGACGCGCAGCAGCCACGGCGAATCATCTCGACAGGGCCGGGCATCACCGAGATTTTGTTTGCTCTCGGCCTGGGCGACCGCGTCGTGGGAGTTACGGATTACTGCAAGTATCCGCCCGAGGCCGCAAAGGTGCCAAAGATCGGATCGTGGACCAGCACGCGGATGGAGCAGGTCGCTGCGGCCCAACCGGACCTGGTCGTCGTGCAGAAAACGGCTGTATTCAGCTCGGCCCGGTTCAATGATTTCGGAATCCGCACGATGGAAGTGAGGCTCGACCGGATCGCGGACATTTACTCGACCATACAAGCGATCGGCAAGGCGGCGGGCGTTGAGCAACGCGCGAAAGAACTGACAGACTCAATTCGCCGCGAACTCGATTCGATTGCGAAACGGGTGAGCGCCCGTCCACGCACTTCGGTGATGTTCGTTGTCGGACGAAATCCGGGGGCACTGGAAGGGATCGTCGCTGCCGGCGGTCAGTCCTACCTGTCCGAGGTCATGTATCTGGCAGGTGGCCGCAACGCTATGGCGGACTCTCCTGTTGCGTATCCCAAGGTCCTGCACGAGGAGATCATCGCCCGGAGTCCGCAGGTGATCCTCGACATGGGTGAACACGCCGACGCGGCAACCATATCTGAAGCGAAACGGAAGGCCGAGGTCGCGCTCTGGTCGAAGTTCTCGACGGTCAGCGCAGTCCGTTCCGGGCGCATCCATCCGATCTCGAGTGCCGTCTTCGTCGTGCCGGGGCCGCGCGTTGTGGAGTGCGCGCGCCAGTTCGCCCGGTATCTGCATCCGGAGCTATTTCGTTGACTGGCCTTTACTCGTTGACGAATGTCGGATTGACTTACGGTGCTTCGCCGGCGCTCCAGAACATCAATCTGAAGTTTGGGGCTGGTGAGTTTGTCGCAGTTGCAGGTCCCAACGGGGCGGGGAAGTCCACCCTTGTCAACGTAATGTCCGGGCTGCGAGCCCACTACACGGGCGGATGTTTCTTCCGCGACCGTGAGTTGCACAACTGGACACGGAAAGAGTTGGCGCGGTGCGTCTCGGTTGTGCCCCAAAGCGTTCGTGTCGAGTTCTCATTCACGGCCGAGCAGGTAGTGCTGATGGGCCGCACGCCTCATGCTGACGCGATGTTCGAATCGAAGGCAGATGAAGAACATGTTCGCCGCGCAATGGACCTCACCGGTACGGCTCCATTTCGGTATCGCGATTTCCGCACGCTCAGCGGCGGTGAGCGGCAACGTGTCATTGTCGCCGCAGCACTCGCTCAGGATCCAGAGGCCCTGCTGCTTGACGAGCCGGCCACATGGCTCGACATTGAGCATCAGATCTCGCTGTATCGTCTGTTGAGATCGCTTGCTGTCACCGGCGTGCTGGTGGTGACCGTCACACATGACCTCAATCTCGCGGCTGCCTACTCCGATCGGGTGGTACTCCTCGAGACCGGCAACCTGGTTGCCGACGGAAGCCCGGCGGAGGTGTTCAGTCCCAGC
>DASQEG010000686.1:0-7671 GCA_035633775.1 Bryobacteraceae bacterium | reverse complement strand
ATTCTGTGGTGCACAGGATGAAGACCACCCACTCGGGAGGCTCCTCCAGCGTCTTCAGCAGCGCATTGAAGGCTTCGGTCGTAATCTGATGTGCTTCGTCAATGATGAAAACTTTGTAGCGGTCCCGAGCCGGGCGGAAGCGCACGTTTTCGCGCAGTTCTCGCATCTCATTGATGCCCCGGTTGGAAGCGGCGTCGATCTCGATCACGTCCAGCGACGATCCGGACGCGACCTCCTTACACGAGGCGCAGTTCCCACAAGGCGACGAGGTCGGTCCTTCCACGCAGTTCAGGCATCGCGCGATGATTCGAGCCACGGTCGTTTTGCCCGTACCGCGCTGACCGGAAAGAATATAGCCGTGAGCGATACGTCCCTGCCGGATGGCATTGGCCAGCGTTGTCCGAACGTGTTCCTGGCTGATCAGTTCGGAGAACTGGGCCGGACGATATTTTCGGGCGATGACCTGATACATGAACCAGCCACCACTGTAGCAAGGCAGGCTGGACAGCGACCCTAATGCACGGTGGAGGCAATGATGATGGATACGCCCAGAATCATCGCGCCTGCCACGATGGCGACGGCGGTGTTCCGGTTTTCTACAAGTTCCTTCCAAACATCGCCGGGCAGCATCCGCGTGACGACAGCGAAGGCTGCCGCGAAGAGCACCAGGCCCGTCGCCGAGTAGATAACGGCGTTGAGCAGGTAACCCGGGTTGAAATCCGTCATGCAGGAGCCTCAGTCTTCGAAGGAGAGGCGCGATGCCAGAACCCGGGCGGGCGGATCAGCCTGGCGCTCGCTCAGCCCCGCCACACCAGCCACCCATCGGCCCTTAGTGAAGACGAAGACCGGCCGGTCACGATCGGTCCCGTAGTAGGCCCCGAACGCGGGAATCATTTTGGCGTCCTTCATGGCACGCTTCCAGTCGAGCAGAGCTATGGCTGCATCGTTGGCAGTCGGCATCTGCGCGAGGAAGAGCTCGTACTCCTGCTTGCCTTTTCGGTACCGGCCCGACGTGCCGCCTGGCATGAAGCCTTTCCCCATCAATTGCCGCTCGACGACCTCTGTTCCAACCTGGTTCTCCTTGGGCAGGCGTCGCGACTCATCGACGGGCTTCGGCGCCGGAACGGACGCGGTGGCCTGCTTCTGCGCCGGAGCCGGACTGCTTCCTCCGCATGACGCCAGCAGCAGGGCAGCAGCGAGAAGCGCCAGGTTCTGTTGAGTGGTCAATCAGCGATCTCCACGCGAAGTCACAGGGTACTACTTCGATGATGCCAGCGCTCGCGCCAAAGTAAGGACTCCCGCCCGGATCTCGCGCTCGGTGAAAGCCGCGAAGCCCAGCATCAAACCGTGCACGTCGCGCCTTTGCAGGCAATAGGCATCCAGCGGCCACGCGTCGACGCCTGCCTGCTGCGCGCGTTCCGCAGCTTCGTCGGACCTCATTCCATTCTCGAGATACGCCGGCGTGTTCAGGCCGGCTGCGATCTCCGGGAGCCGCAGAATGCCTCCCAGGTAGCGCACAGCGGATGTCTGCAGGGCTGCACGGCGCTCTGCGTACAGCTCGCGCATACGTCGAAGGTGTCGGCCGAAATGTCCTTCTTCCATGAACCTGGCGAGTACACTTTGCCCGATGGATGGAGGATAGCGGTCAGATTGATAACGCAATGCCAGCAGGCGATCGATCCAGGCCTCAGGGACGACCATGTATCCAAGCCGGAGCGAGGGAAACAGGACTTTGTTGAACGAGCCCAGCAGAAACACAGAGTCGGAGGCATCGAGGCCTCGGAGCGCCGGCACGGGCGGACCGCTGAACCGGAACTCACTATCGTAGTCGTCTTCGATGATCGCTGCCCCGGCTGTCCGGTTCCAATGCAGCAGATCCAGGCGCCGCTCCAGCGACATCGTCGTTCCGACGGCAAACTGGTGCGCGGGCGTCAGGTAGATCGCTCTCGGGTTTTCACAGGCTCGCCGGCCCTCTCCAGGGTCGAGGCCGTGCTCGTCAACCCGAACCGGCACGATCCGCGCCCGCGCATTCCTGAATGCATCCACGGCGCCGACGTAACCAGGATCTTCGACCCATACAGGGTCGCCAGGCTGAATCAGGATGCGCCCCAGCAGGTCAAGCGACTGCTGGGTTCCGGAGACGATCACAACCTGGTCCGGCGAGCAGGCCACACCACGAGAAGTGCCCAGATACTCTGCAACGGCCTGTCGCAACGCAGGCAGGCCGGCAGGGTCGCAAGCTCCCAGCATTCTCGTACTGAGTCGCCGCAGCACACGTGCCGTAACCTGGCTCCAGATTGTGGCGGGAAACTCGGTTAGTGCCGGTTCAATGGGATGAAAAGGACGGACAGGCCGACGGTAGACGAGAATGCCCTGGTCAGTCCGCGATTTCACCGGTGCCGATGCCTGCGCAGGCTGGAGGGGTACGTAGTCTTCGGGCACCTGCGCGCTCACGGCCGTCCCCGCGCCTACGCGGCCCGTCAGGTAACCTTCATCGCGCAGTTGCTCGTAGGCGTTCACAACGATGCGTCGTGAGATTCCATACAATGCAGCGAGTTCGCGGCTCGGCGGAAGGCGGGCACCACGACGCAGACGTCCGGCCAGTATCGCCGAGCGAATTCCGTCGTACAGCCAGCGGGTCAGGGTCACACCCGCCGGGCGCGGGGGCAGCGTGAGGTCAACGGATGACGGTGTCCGGGCCATAGCAATGGACCCATCCATAAATCCTGAATGGATCTTTTCACGATACCAACAAGGCTGCACGATGGTAGACGTGAACCATATATCTCAGCAAAACGAACTGACGCTGCAGGTTCCACCGCAGCGTCTGCAGGCGCGAGACGCTGCCCCGGAAGGATACAAGGCGCTGTATGCCGTCGAGGCGTACCTCGGACGTTCAGGCCTTGAAGAGACACTGCTGCACATGGTGTACCTGCGTGCTTCTCAGATGAACGGGTGTGCCTTCTGCACCGACATGCACTGGAAAGACGCGCGGGCCGCAGGTGTGGAGGAGACGAAACTTGCGATGCTGCCCGTCTGGCGCGAAGCGCCCTTTTTCACCGAGCGTGAACGCGCCGCGCTTGAGTGGACCGAAGCGGTCACATTCATCGCTCAAAGTCGCGTCTCCGACGCTCTGTACCGCCTCGCGCGAGAGCACTTCTCGGAATCGGAGTTGGTGAACCTCACCATCGCTGTTGGTTCGATGAACACCTGGAACCGCCTCAGCATCGCGTTTCAGAAGACCGCCGGTGTATACAAACCAGTGCCAAGAGTGCGCCGGGCACTGGCTGAACAGGGCAGCGTGTGAGTTCTGCCGCGACCATGGTGGCCCGCAGTGAGCCCGCCGTGCTTCCGCTGCACATCAGAGTTGCGGGACCGGTCGCTGCACTGATTTATCCAGCGCTCGTTTGGGCGGGGCCGGCGTTGTCACCGGTCCTGCTTCCCCTTACGCTCGCCGCTCCAGCGACGGCGGCGGCTGCGGCTATTCGATGCGCATCGCATCCCGAGTTTGGTGTCTCTGTTCGGCGCGGCCCACCTCGTGAATCACGTCGCCGGGCTATGGGGCGCGGAAGCTCACATCGGGCTAATGAACATTCTTCGCACCGTGTATCGTGCACCTGTAGCAGAAGCGATCCTGCTGCTTTGCACATCGTTTCAGCTCGTCACCGGCGTTGTACTGGTGCATCGTAAGCTGAGGTCCCGGCTATCTGTGCCCGATACGCTGCAGACGCTGTCAGGGGCTTTTCTCAGCCTGTTCCTGCTTTCGCATCTCACCGCGGTGCTGTCGAATCTCTATCTGCGTGGAGTGAATACTGACTTTCGCTGGCTGACAGCGTACAACCTGCTCGAGAACGCCTGGGCAGCGCGGCTGCTGCCCTACTACTTTCTTGCGGTGATTGCGTTTGCGGTCCATGCGACGGGCGGTCTGTGCAAGGTAGTCCTCGAGCATGGAGGCGATAGCCGGTCCACCCGACGACTACTGACCGTTGGAGTATCCGCTGGATGCGCTTGCGCCGTCCTGATCATCGCCGCCCTGCTGCTGGCCTGAAGCCATTTGCGAACGTCAGAGCGATGAGGTCAGTGACACCGCCTTGCGTCTCGAGGACATGGTCACCTCGCCCTTGAATCGCGGAGTCCCATTCACTTCCAGGATCACGGGTTCCTGCACCCGCTGGTCCAGGATCAGTGTATGTCCGGGACTGAGCTGCAGCAGGTCGCTCATCGAGATCATAGAAGGCGGTGTGCGCGCCTCGACTCGCAGTCTTGCGCCGCCAATGCGGCCCAGCATGCGATCGGCCTCCTCCTGCGTAACACTGGCCCGCCGAGGTGACCACTGTTGCTCAAACTTCTGCCGCAACAGCTTGACGATGTTCGAGGGAATTCCGATGTTCATCATCCCCGACGTTTCCGAAAGCTGTATTTCGGTCGCAATCATCACGATCGCCTCGTTGGGCGGAAGAACCTGCACTAACGCCGGCTCCGTCTCGTGGCTTTCAATCTTGAACTCCACGGTCGCGACACTGTGCCAGGCCATGGAAAGATTCTGCAGAATCAGAGTGAGCAGGCCTTCGAAGATCTGCTTCTCAATCTCCGTCATTTCACGCTCGACCGGGGTGGGACGGATCTTGCCGCCGCCGAGCAGGATTTCGATCAGCGGGTATGCCAGAGTCGGGTTGATCTCCAGCATGGCCATGCCGTCGAACGGAGTAACTCGCATCGTGGTCAGGCATGTCGGCGATGGCAGACATCCGGTGAAGTCGCGGAACGAAAGCTGTTCCACCGAAATCAGGTTGACATTAATGTACGTCCGAAGGTACGCCGACAGACTCGATGCGAGACCGCGCGCAAAGGTGTCGTGAACCACCCGGAGTGCGCGAATCTGCTCTTTCGGAATGCGGTCGGAGCGCCGGAAGTCGTAGCGCTGGGCGTTCGCGCCGCGCTGACCCGGAGCGCCCGAGCCTCCGCTCTGCAGGTTGAACAGAGCATCAATGTCTTCCTGGGATAATGCGTGATCGGTGTGCCGGTCAGGGAGACTCACGAGCGCGCCGCCTTTCCGCCGCTGAGGCGTTTGTTCAGCCAGGTGCGCAGACGCACAATAGCCTGAGTTTTCAATTGCGAGATCCGGGACGTGTGCAGATCCATGACTTTGCCGATCTCTGCCAAAGTCAGCTCATGGTGAAAGTACATGTCGAGGACCGCCTGTTCGAGCTTCGGCATGGCGCCCACGCCCTCGGTGAGCATCGTTAGCAGCTCCTGCCGCTCGAGGAAAGCCGAGATGGGCTCCTGCGTCTCGTCCGCAAGATAGTGCATTAAACCAACGTCAGCGCCCTCCGATCCGACAGAGTCAAGGCTGCCCAGCGTGACGCCTCGCAGTTCTTCGAGCGAGGTTTGATATTCGGTAAGCGAAACGCCCAGTTCGGCTGCGATCTCTCCTTCTTCAGGTGAGCGCAGCAGCTTGTGTTCCAGCGAAGCGATGGCTTCCTGTACTTCGCGCAGGCGCTTGCGCTTGTGAGGCGCAACGCCGTCGAGTCCCCGTATGCTGTCGAGGATCGCGCCGCGAATCCGGTGCTCCGCGTAAGTCCGAAGTGTTACGTTCCTGGTCGGGTCGAAGTTGTCGATCGCGTTGATCAGACCAATGACCCCGGCCGAAACAAGGTCTTCCTCGTTCACGGATGCAGGCAGCCGCTCGTGGATGCACCCAGCGATCCATCGAACCTGGGGAAGGTGCTCGAGGATGAGTGCTTCGCGCTGCTGACTGGCAACCACCGCGTAACCGGACATGGCAAGCTTAGGCTGCGCCACTGATGCGGGTCACGCGCACGGGCTCTTTCCGTCCCGAACCCAGCACGAGATCGGCTGAACCTTCAAGAAGATCCTCGGGGATGCTGTTGCCTCCACAAACCCATGAGATCGGTCGCTCCAGTTCGAGCGAGAGTGCGACGAGTGGCAGCAAGGTTTCTGTGTTGTCCGTGTTCGTGATGAGCAGCGATGAGGGCAGAAATGGTCGGAATCTGGTCGCCGCCGCACGCAGAGCCCGGGTTGACCATGCGGCGGGCAGCACGAGATGAACGTCGACGTCGGGGTGTCCTGAAAGTACGGCGGCAAATCCGCGCGCGGTGTGCTCCTCAGCGGACGCGAAGCCTGGCGTATCGATCAGCAGCAGTCCGCGTCGATCGTCCTCCGCCAGAATGGATGCCAGTTCGGCTGGAGTCTCGACGGATTCGAACGGAACGCCCATTGCTGCGGCAAAGGTCCGGAGTGCGTCCGCGCCACCGATCCGACTGCCGTCGGCGCTGACGATGCGAACGGGGCGGTGCTGCGCGATGCCCAGCCGGATGGCGAGCTTCACGATGGTGGTCGTCTTGCCGCTTCCTGCAGGGCCTACCAGAGCCACGGCCGAGCGCTGGCCTTTGCGTTTCGCCTGCGAACTGCCCGAAAAACTCAGGCGGCCGGCCAGCTCCGCGCGCAGGCCCTCGACCGCATTGCACGGCTGTTCGCGAACTCGCTGACGAACACCGGACAGCACCTCGGACGCAAAATCCGTGCTGAATCCCGAGCTCACCAGAGTGTCGTAGACCGCGTCAACTTCCGGCTCGTCATGGGAGCGGGAGGGAGTTGCCACAACGGCACTCCGAACGGCCTCAATGCCTTTGCGGATGCGTGCGACGCGAGAAGGCTTTCGAGTCTTCTCAACCGCCTCCGCCGGAGTCGAGACTGCGGGCTCGGGCCTGGCATCCACGCCTGCGATACCGCACACCACCTCGCAACCCCCGCCTTCTTCAGCCCGCAACTGGCGGGACGCAACAATCGTGGCCTCGGGCCCGAGCTCGGCCTGTGCTTTGCTGAGTGCTTCCTTGAGGCTGCTTCCGTAGAACGACTTTACTTTCACTTCTCCTCCGCTACCGGATCAATCCGAGGGACTGCACGCGCACACCGTTGGGAATCTCGTTGTGCGAAATCACATGAAGGTTCGGCATACTGTGCTCGATCATTTGCCGAACAAAAAACCGGATGCCAGCACCGGCGATCAGAACCGCGGACGAATCCGTGCGATCGATGCTCGCCTGCAGCTTTGCCAGAAGATCGTGCGCGATTTGCGGGCTTACTGCAGCGATGCTGTTCAGTTCACCGTGCTGGACTGTCGATTCTATGGCGTGCTCCAGGGTTGCATCAAGAAACCATGCACGTAACTCGCCGCTTGGAGACAGCAGGGGCTTCAGCAGGGAACGCCGCAGGGCCTGCCGGACAAATTCTGTAAGCAGCACAGGGTTTTTCGTGGTCGCACTGGCCTCTCCGAGCGCTTCGACAATGGTCAGGCCGTCTCGAATGGAGACGCCTTCGCGCAGCAGATGCTGGAGCACGCGTTGAATTCCTGCCATTGAGAGCAGTTTGGGTGTCAGATCTTCGACAGCCTTCGGATGCTCGGCCGCGACGCGGTCACAAAATGACTTTGCGTCCTGGCGCGAGAAGATCTCCCACGCGTAACGTTTCACCAGCTCGGTGAAGTGAGTACCGAGTACGTTCAGACTGTCGACGACGGTGTAGCCGGATGTACGGGCAACATCGACGCGATCTGAAGGCAGCCATAAAGCCTGCAGCCCGAATGCGGGCTCCTGGGTTGCGTATCCACCCTCGATCGCGGTTGCACGAGCTGTTGGAATGGCCATTTCG
>DASQEG010000685.1:0-3102 GCA_035633775.1 Bryobacteraceae bacterium | reverse complement strand
GGGCCGCAGTTACGGTCTGTTCCGCTGCCGCGAGAGTCAGGACAGCGTCCGCCGCAAGTAGCGCGACCTCAAGTCGGGTGCGGACCGCCGCGGCCTCTGCTCGGGACCGTCCAGCCGCCGCGATGGCGATGTTCGCCGTCCGTAGTCCGAAGTCGAACGGCTCCCACGTAACCAGCAGTCCAACGGTGCTGCCCCATGCGCTGTCGAGGCTGTTCGTGCCCAGCACCGGACCGGTCACAGGAGCGAGGATCTGGGACGGAAGCAGCAGTCCGAACACGTTGTTGCGGGTTGCCCGGTTAGCCCCGGCAATCGCGTTCAATTCCGGCAGGAATGCCGTGCGTGCAATCTGAATGCCTGCGGCTGCGGCTCGAATTTCCGCCTCGGAAACGCGCAGGGCAGGGTACCGCTGCAAGGCTGCGGCGACTACCTGCTCCATGGTCAAGGGACCGCTCGGGGGCGCGGCCTGCTGCGCGAACGCCGCTGAGGCAGCGGACAGAGTGATAGCGGCTGCGGCCCGCATGGAAAAGCTCAGGGTCGGCATGCAAAGGCGAAGGGGCTGTGAGACTAAGGTAACCGAGGCTGCGCGATGATGACAGAAATGGCCAATCTGTCCCGCCGACAGCTCGTTGCGGCTTCGCTGGTCTCGATCCGGACCGGAAGCACACAATCCCCGCGGCCGCCGCGCATCCTGCTCCGCAGTTCCTGGCAGAGCGTCAACATCGGCGACATCGGGCACACACCCGGAGCACTGGCTCTGATCTGGAGATACATACCTGATGCGGAGATCACGTTATGGCCGGGTAAACTCGGGCACGGCTCACGCGACCTGCTGACCAAAAGCTACCCACGCCTCAGGATCGCAGAAGGCACGCTGGAGGCCGATAAGCCCAGCACCCCGGAACTCGCCCGGGCCTGGGAAGAAGCCGACCTGTATCTCAGCGGTTCCGGGTCAGGTTTCCCCGCAAGCCAGCACGCCGTCGCTTTCCACCGCGCGACGAGAAAGCCCGTGGGTGTCTTTGGCGTCAGCACCGATCCGGTCTCCGGACTGACGGCTGACCGTGAGCCCGAAGGAGGCACTCTGAAGCAGCTTCGTGAGAAGGCGTTGAAGCTGCCACCGAACCACCTTGAAGCGGATCTCCGGTACATCATCGATCGCTCGGCCTTTTTCTTCTGCCGTGACTCCATCTCCCGCGACTACCTGAAAGCGCAAGGCGTGAAGACGCCCATCCTCGAGTTTGGGCCCGACGCGCAGCTCGGCATGACGCTTCGTGACGATGCGAAGGGTTTCGCATGGCTCAGGGCGAATCAGCTGGAAGACGGCAAGTTCATCTGTGTCATTCCGCGCCTCCGCTATACCCCGTACTACCGCGTGAACAACGTGCCGCGCGTGCCCTCTGACGACATTCGCGATGCCATCAACAATCGCACCACCGACAAGGATCATGCAAAGTTGCGAGACCTAATTGTTGCTTACGTCCGGCAAACGGGCAACAAGGTGATGGCCTGTGCCGAGATGACTTACCAGGTTGAGATGGCCAGGCAGGTTCTGGTGGATCCTTTGCCGGAGGACGTGAAAAGCAACGTCGTTTGGCGCAGCACTTACTGGCTGCCCGATGAGGCTGCGTCGATTTATTCGAAGGCGCAGGCGGTGGTCAGCGTCGAGTGTCATTCGCCGCTCATCGCACTCCACAACGGGACTCCCGGTATGTACGTGCGTCAGCCCACCGATACGTGCAAGGGCCAGATGTATCGGGATTTCGGCGCCGCTGACTGGTTCTTTGAGGTCGATGAGACGAGTGGTGATGAGCTATGGTCTCGGCTCCGGCAGATTCAACAGAACCCGACGCGGGCAAGAGCGGAGGTCGGTCGCATCATGCACAAGGTCCAGGAGCGCCAGAAGCAAATGGTGGATGCAGTCCACGCGGCGTGCCGCCTTCAGGCAAAGCGGTAAGTTTCCGTCCTCAGCTTATAATCGAGCAACCGGTTAGTCCTGAACAATGAAATTGCAAACTCTGCCTTTAGTGGCAGCGCTCGTTGTGCTTTGCGGTGGGCCTGTGCTGGCCCAAACGTCTCTCGGCACGATCACTGGCACGGTGACGGACCCCGGCGGCGCTCCGGTGTCGAACGTCGAGGTCACGGCGCGAGCCACAGCCACCAGCCTTACCTATCGCGGTCAAACCAATGAGTCGGGTATCTACGTGATCCCGAACCTGCCTATCGGCGCTGTCACTCTGACCGCGCAGGCCGCTGGCTTCAAGCAGGTCCAGCGCACTGGTCTGACCGTCGAAGTGGCCCAGCGTCTCCGTGTCGACTTTACGCTGGAGATCGGCAATGTCACGGAGTCGGTGGAGGTTCGGGCCGAGATCCCGCGCGTTCAGACTGAAGACTCCTCACTCGGTACCGTCGTCGAAGAAAAGCGCATCGCGGACTTGCCCCTGAACGGCCGCCACGTGTTCAACCTGGTGAAAATCGTTCCCGGCGTCGTTCCTCGTTTCAACTCGAACGACGGATTTGCAGAAGTCACGAATCAGAACTTTTCGCAGATCCGCATCAATGGCGGCCCGGCGTACGGCAACCAGTTCTTTCTCGATGGTGTATCGAACACCGCCGCCGTCCATAACGAGATCTCTGTTGTACCGATGTCGGATTCCGTGCAGGAGTTCCGGGTCGAGACGAATGCGCTTAAAGCCGAGTATGGGCAGACCGCAGGTGGCGTGGTGAACGTGGTCACAAAGTCCGGCGGTAACGAATTTCGAGGATCGCTGTACGAGTTTCTGCGCAACGATGCGCTGGACGCACGGAACGCTTTTTCGACCCAGCCTGACCCGCGCACCGGCCGGCTGAAGCAGGTGCTGCGCTTCAACCAGTTCGGTGGAACCGTAGGTGGACCGGTCTGGATTCCCAAGTTGTACGATGGCAGGAATCGCACCTTTTTCTTTAGCGGCTGGGAGCAGTGGCGGTGGAGGTCCACCGGTGCGCCCCAGATCGGTACGGTGGCGACGCCTGAGCAGCGGAACGGGGACTTCAGTCGCACCTTCGACTCCCGGGGACAACTGATCCCGATCTACGATCCCGCCACCACGCGTCCGAACCCCAGCGGCA
>DASQEG010000684.1:0-2472 GCA_035633775.1 Bryobacteraceae bacterium | reverse complement strand
AGCGCCTGACGGCGAGCCTCGTCCTCAGACATGCCGCTTTCTACGCCTTGCCGCGTCCTGATGTCCACATGGAATGCGAGCTCCTCATCGAGCTCGGCCTCGGCCCGGCTGCGCCGAAACAACGATCGCATGCGCAACCAGAGCACGTTGATCATGCGATCCATGCTCATGGCTGTTTAGCTCTCTCTTAGGCGAACCACCCGGGTGATTGCCGTCGAAAGCCGTTCCCACTGGCTGGCTTCGTCTTCGAGTGCCTTACGACCGGATCGCGTCAATGAGTAATATTTTGCACGGCGGCCCAGATCCGACACCTTCCACTCGGCCTGGATCCAGCCCTCGTGCTCGAGCTTGTGTAACGCCGGGTAAAGCGAGCCGTCGCTGACCTGCAGCACATCGCCGGAGACCTGCTTCAGGCGCTGAGCGATGGCAATACCGTGGAGCGGCTCGAGCGCAAGGATCTTCATCAGCAGCAGATTCAATGTGCCCTGCACCAGATCAGAAGGCTTGCTCATGTCCTCGGTTACCGAGCACAAGTGTGGCTCGAGTGGATGCGCACTGTCAAGGAAATTCGCCGGCAGGCGGATCTGCGCCTTACAGCCCAATGCGCCGGACCACAGCCTGGTACGCCGGTTCATTGTGCAGCGGCTTGAAAACTGGCTCGTACTTTAGCTCAACGAGGCGGCTGGAGCGCTCGACAAGAGCCTTTTCGAGATACGCCAGCGCTTGCGCCCGCTGGCCGAGCGACGCGTAAACGCCTGCAATGGAGTAAGCGGAGGCGTAACGCGTTGCGGCAATCCTGAGGACGCTGTTCAGCAGAGCGTAAGCATTCCTGTGGTCACCTGCAGCGGCGTATGCCTGCGCAAGTGCCGCCATACGCTCGGCGCTGTCGGGCGACAAGTCGAGGTTCCGTCGCAACTCGGCGATCGCCTCGCCGTGCACGCCCTGCTGCACCAGAGCCCGGCCCAGCAGCAGCCGCGTTTGACCATGTGCGGGATCCAGTTCCAGCACTCGCCGGTGCTGCTCGACGGCACGGGCGTAATCACCGGCGAAGTAGTAGCACCAGCCGACGTGGTTGAGCGAGGGCAGATCCAACGGCTCGAGATCCACCGCCTTCCTGCTTGCTTGCTCGGACTCTTTAAACCGTCCGAGCGCCGTCAGCAGATGGGAGAACCAGTGCCATGTATCGGCGCGATGGGGGTTCAGGGCGAGCGAACGACGGAAGTCCCGCTCGGCCGCGGTCAGATCCCAGTCGTGCTGAAAGCGGATGTTGGCAAGTGACGCATGTGCCTCGGCCAGTGTTCCGTCCAGCGCCAGAGCTTTGCTCGCGGCCTCGCGGGCCCTTGCAAAGGCAACGCGCGGCAGATCGCTCTCCCACAGTGCCCACCGGTAGTACGTGTCCGCCAGCCCGGAATGAGCCTCGGCATACTTCGGGTCGGCCGTAATCGCCCGACGGAACGAATCCGCAGCCTTGCTGAACGTCTCGGGCCTGCCCCGGGCGAGGAAGTAACGGCCCTGCAGATAGGCGCGGAACGCCTCCGGGGTTCGTGCTGCAGGATCGGGCCGCGCCGCTTCGGTGTCGGCCGCCAGTTTGCGCGCAGTGGCGGTGCCTATCCGCTCTTGAATACTCAGGAGATCGTCGAGAGTACTGTCGTAGGTCTCGGACCAGACGTGATAGCCGCTTCTGGCATCCACCAGTTGCGCAGTGATCCGCATCTGTTTGCCCTGCACGCGCACGCTACCCTCAAGCACGCCGGCTACGTTCAACTGTTTGCCTATGGCACGGACGTCCTCTCTGCGGCCGCGAAACTGAGACGCAGACGTCCGGGCTGCTACTTTCACCGCGTTCAGCTTCATTAGTGCGTGTGTAAGCTCATCGGTCAGTCCGTCGCTGATGTAGTCGAATTTTGAATCGCCGCTCAGGTTCGAAAACGGCAGAACCGCAACGGAACGAATCGGCGTTGGCACAGTCATGTACCACCAGAGACACGCGCCGGCCGCGACAACAGGCAATGCCGCCCAGGCGCTGAGGCGCCGATACCGGGTTGTTCGAGGGACGGGCGCAGGGCCGTTGGACTGCGCGGCTTCCGGGCCGCACAGCTCTACCGGCGCGTTGAACCGATATCCTCGTCTCGGCAGGTTCTCCACCCAGTGAGCGTCCGTCCCGAGCGCTTTCCTGATGAGCGAAATGTACTGAGTAAGTGTTCCTTCCTCCACGAAGGTGTCCGGCCAGAGTTGCCGGATCATTTCGTCTTTGCCAAGTACCCGCCCACCACTGGTGGCCAGCAGCAGCAGCGTGTCCATGACCTTGGGAGGTAGAGGCACAAGCTCGTTGCTGCGGTACAGCAGCCGGTCACCGGGATCGAGACGATAGGGACCGAACCGCAAACACTGTTGAGCCGTCGACCCCATACACCGGGAACATGTTAACGCGTTTCGGCTTGAGCATTTCTTAAGAACTTCATCAGCAGATCT
>DASQEG010000683.1:0-2481 GCA_035633775.1 Bryobacteraceae bacterium | reverse complement strand
GGTTATGCTCGGCTCTGGAAAATCTACATGTTCCAGAGAACGTGCACCTCGGGTGACACAACGGATGTGCAATCTGTTGAGAGATATTCTTTCAGATGTTTACTGCGGAACGAAAGATGCGGGACTAAGGCTCAAGTCCAGCCGCTCAGGGCCGGTACAGGCAGGAGAGATGGCGGAGGAAGAGGGATTCGAACCCCCGTGCGAGTTTCCCCGCAAACGGTTTTCAAGACCGCCGGTTTCAACCACTCACCCATTCCTCCACCCACCAAGGTAGCCGATCAGGTGTGAATGGGGCAATGCCGAGCCTTTCCTCAGCCCTGTTCGGCCGAACAAACGCATCGGCATTGCCCTGCGGAACGCAAAGGTTACTGGTTGCCCCGCAGCCAGATCCGTGCCGGCGGTGAGCACTGGCGCGAGCCGCCCGACGTCGTGCACAGCAGCACTTCCGTCATCATTGTCGGCCAGCTCTGCTCAACCGGAACGTTCACCTGCTGCACGCCGGACAAACCGGGCGCAGCACCTGCATACGGCAGGCGCGTGTAGGTGATGTCATGCAGTCGCGCTTCAACCACCCCTGACGCATCGGGCGCCAGCAGGCCGGTAGCGAAGATCTGCACCACCGTGCCGACGTCTGCCGGGTTGGTCGAGCTGTTTACCGTTCCGTCCTGGTTGAGGATGCCCGGATTGAAGATGCCGGGACTCGCCGCCGCCACCTGAACGGTAAATGCCTCGCTCGCGACACCCCCGGTGGTCACGCGTACCTGCGACGTATTGCCCGCCAGGTCGGAAGGAACCTGCAGGTTGATCTGACTAGCTGAGCTGAAGACCACGCGTGCGGGCTTGCCATCAAACGTGACCGCGAGATTAGCGCCGGCGAGATTCGTACCCCGCAGAGTCACCAGCGAGCCGCGGGCAACCGCACCGGTCTGGAAGGTTGCGCCATGGACGACGGAGGTGATGGTTGGCTTTGGAGTCGTCCCAACGGGCGGCGGAGGCGAGGTGTTGCTGTTTACTACCTCAAGCTCGATGGGAACACGGCGAACGCCGGCCGCGCCCGCGTCGATGATGACGGTAGCGGTGTACATACCGGGCTCCATCTCGGGAAGCGCGCTGACAACCATGCGTATCATCACCGGTTCATTACCCTCGGTCGGAGTAAGGAAGATCCAGCCGCGTCCCCGGTTGTACTCGACAGTCACGCTGAATGGCATCAGTCCGCCGCCCTCGTTGCGCATATAGATATTGCGCAGTTCCGTCCCGGCGCCCCTCGTGAGCCGGAACCTGGGCAGTACAGGATCAACTTCGAGCTTAGGGACGTAACTCTCGCAGTCACGGAGGTAGCCGCAGTCTGTCGGTGCCGCGACGTTGAGGAAACGCGGGATGGGCGCGAAGGTTGACACGGTTGGCGTCGTCGAAATCGGCCCAAAGGTGGTCTGGACCTGCACTGTAACGCTGCGGGCCGACTCGCTTCGTGCAAGCCCGATGAAAACGGGAATCTGTGCCGACTCGCGTGCCTGCGGGTTCCCGTCCAGCACCTCGTAAACCGCGATACCCGCTCCGTCCTGCAATGGGACTTCTGTCATTGCGTCAAGGGTGCCGCTCTGTGGCGAGTATGGCGAGCCGCCAGACCCCTGCGGGTCTGTAAAGAGCACTCGGGCAAGCAACAACGTATTGCTGCCAGCGGTATATTGCCCGCCCGAAACCGGGCCGCCAAAGTCACCGGCGCGTGTCGGCACGGTGGCGTTCAGGCCAGCTACGGCAGCTGGGACGAACAGCCGGGCATCAGCAGGGTAGCCGGAAAATCGCAGCATGATGCGAGTTCCCTGGCTGGTCTGGGGCTGCCGGGGTTCGAATGCGGTGGCGTGGCCCTCGGTCACACGCGTGGAAGCGAAGGCTGTTCCGCGCGCAATGAAAGCGGTGAAGGACGCAGGTTCCGACGGCAGAGGCGAGCCCGCCTGACTCGGCACAATACGGGTCAGCGTAGTTGCGTAAAGGCCCCGCTCGGTGACGCCCACGGGAAAGTTCGTGGTTGTGAAATTCAGCAGGCCGCCAGGATTGAATGCCAGCTGCGCCGTAAGCTGCTGCGGCAGTGAAGCGCCGCTCCCGAACTGAGGTGGAATGGCAGGCGCTCCGCCGATCGACGCGTCGCCACGCAGATTGCTGATGCGCAGCGACGTCTGCCGTGAAGCTGGAATCGTAATGGTCAGCCCCGACCACGTCACTCGATTGGTGCCGTCCAGTCGTGCGGGAACGCCGGCGGGTACTTCGTCAATCGCCAGAATGGCATCGAGGTTACCGGAGCCCAGGTCGCGGTTGGTCACTGTGGTGTTCAGGAACACCGTAAGGTTGCCGCGGACAGTTGTGTTTGGTGCGCCCGTGCAGGTTAGAACGATGTCGCCGAGCCGCTCAGCCACTCCTTCTGAGCGGAGGATCGGGGTTACAGGTGTGGTTTGACACGAGATACCCGACTGCGCCCACATG
>DASQEG010000682.1:0-4646 GCA_035633775.1 Bryobacteraceae bacterium | reverse complement strand
GGCCAACACAGAAGTTAATGAAAATGTTGGGCAACCGGTTCACGGTCTATGGAAAGGCGTAGGACGCCGGACTTCGCATACTGATTCTGGAAGACGCCGTCCGCTCGTCAGCATCCGCTTCGACTCTCCTCCGACGACAATGAAGATATGCGCGCAGATGTAATCCGGGCTCTCGCGCGGGAATGCGGGTTCGAACTCGCCGGCGTCGCGCCGGCACTCCCTGCCGAACCCGACTATTCAGCATTTCTCGAGTGGGTCGCTGCGGGCCACGCCGGTCGGATGGGGTACCTCACGGACCACAGATCCCAAATTCGTAGCCATCCCGGACAACTCCTTCCTTCGGCGAGATCGATCGTGTGCGTCGGGCGGCTGTACAACAGCCCGGAGCCCGGCGCGATTGCGAGGTACGCCCGTGAGGAGGATTATCACCAGACGATGCGGCGCGATCTGGAACTGCTCGCGTCGAAGATGCAATGCGAATTCGGTTCGTTCGACTACCGCGTCTGCGTGGACACAGCCCCGCTGCTCGAGAGGTCGTACGCCCGGCTCGCCGGTTTGGGTTGGATTGGACGCAACACCTGCGTCATCAACCAGCAGTTCGGGTCGTATGTGTTTCTTGGGGAGATACTGACCTCGTTGGACATTGACCCGGGCACGCCGGCTCCGGATCGTTGCGGCACCTGCTCCCGGTGTATCGACGCATGTCCAACGGCCGCGATCGTGCCAGGACCGCTGCGCACGCAGATCGATTCGAATCGCTGCATCTCGTATCTGACCATCGAGCTCAAGGGCGACATACCGGAGGACCTCCGGAGTGGTATTGGGACAAATGTTTTTGGTTGCGACATATGTCAGGAAGTCTGCCCGTGGAATTCGCGTGCACCTGTTGCGGGAAATGCGATCAGTCCGGAACTCGAGCAACTGGCCGAGCTTACACCGGAGCAATTTCGCGAGCGTTTCCGGAATACCCCGTTGTGGCGGACGAAGTACTCCGGCCTGCTACGCAACGTCGCGGTTGCCGCAGGAAACTCAGGTGACACCCGACTCCGACCGGTCCTCGAGAAGCTTGCAGAACACGAAGACCCTCTGATCAGGAGCCATGCCGAGCACGCACTGGCGCAGCTGACGCTAGATGCGCCGGAGGTGTGAACCAGGGCACGCCGTTACCTGCGGTGAGAAACTCCCGCACCCCCAGCGCGCGTCCCATGTGAGGAGTCCCTTGCGGACTGCACACAAATACCTGATGACACGAACTATCCTGCTCGTCGTGACCCTGACTGCCGCCATGCTATCGGGGCAGGGCGTTCCAAAAGGCTTCGAGCACTTTTACAATCTCGAGTACAACGAGGCAATTCGTGAGTTTCAGGGCGCTCTCAAGGCGAATCCGAACGACCCGGATGCATGGAACCACCTTGCGCAGGCCGTGCTGTATCGCGAGATGTTTCTCGCCGGGGCGCTGGAAAGCGAACTGGTAAGCGGCAGCAATCCATTTATCCGCCGTGAACGTGTGCAGGCGTCGGCTGAAGCGTCGAAGACGTTTGAAGAGGCTCTTGCGAAGACAATGGCCCTCACGAGTGCCCGTGTCGCCTCAAACCCGAAAGACACGCGAGCCCTCTACGCGCAGGGAGTGGCGCATGGCCTCCGAGCCAACTGGAACTTCCTTGTAAAGAAGTCGTGGATGGACTCGCTGAAAGATGCAACGGCCGCTCGTAAGCTGCACAACCAGGTGTTGGAGATAGACTCGTCCTTCATCGACGCGAAGCTGGTGCAGGGTGTTCACGACTACATCGTCGGGAGCTTGCCGTGGCACTGGAAGATGCTCGGCTTCGTAGCAGGATTCCGTGGTGACCGCGAAACCGGCATCAAAGCACTCGAGGACGTCGCCAACCGAGGCCGTTTGAACAAATACGACGCTCAGGTGCTGTTGGCTGCTATCTATCGTCGTGAGCGAAAGCCGCTGCAGGCGATCCCCCTTCTGCGAAAACTCGCGGATCGCTTCCCACGCAACTATCTGCTCCGGCTGGAGGCGGTGCAGATGTACAGCGACGCGGGTGACAAAGCGAATGCTCTCCAGGTGCTCGCGTCTGTCGAGAAGATGAAAGGTGCAGGAACGCCCGGGTTCGCAACGCTGCCGTACGAGAAGATCTGGTTCTACCGAGGGAACCTGCTGTTCTGGTACCGCGATTTCGACGCAGCCATCGAGCAACTCCGAAAGGTGACGCCGAAGGCCTCAACGCTCGATCTCAACACTGCGCTGATGAGCTGGCTGCGGCTCGGTCAGTCACTCGACATGAAAGGCATGCGTAAAGAGGCGCAGGAGGCTTATCAACAGGCAATCGGGGCAGCTCCGGCGTCAGAGATCGCGAGAGAGTCCCGAGGCTACCTCAATTCGCCTTACCGGCGGAAGGGTTAGGCGCCGGCCAGGCAACTTCCTTTACGGGTCCAACCGCCATGCCCCACAGTAACGCTCCGGTAAGCGCAACCGCTGCCGCCGCAACGAAGGCCAGGTGAAAGGATCCGGTGCGCTCGACGACAACACCTGTGAGCCACGGCGCAACGATGCCTGACAGATTGCCTACGCCGTTCTGGATGCTCGTCCAGCGGCCGGCCGCCAGTGGCCCTGAGAGGGTTTGAGTAATCGCCCAGTGGTTCGATACGTAGACGCCGAAGCTGACGCACGCCAGCAGCAGAAGCACGATGGATACGTGCAGATCCTGCACTGCGGCCACAGGAAGAATGATCGTGGAGCCGAGCAGGCCGCCGACGACGATTGTCTTTCTAACTTTTGTCACGGTCGCGCCCGAGGCGATCCAGCGGTCTGAGAACCAGCCGGCGACGATGGTCGCAGCGGCGATCGCAAAATAAGCGAAGCCGCCCACCCGCGCCATTCCTTCCATCGAGTACCCGCGCTCCTTCACGAGATAGGTCGGCAGCCACGTGAGCAGAAAAAACCAGTAGTAGTTTCCGCAGAAGTGCCCGAGGAAGGTTCCCCATGCTGAGCGCTGGCTCAGGATGGCTCCGGTTCGCGGCGCTGTTGCGATGTCCCGTGTATCGGACGCACCGCCTCGGGGCATGTACCGCAGCCATGGAATGAGCCATACAAGACTCCCGACGCCGAGTACGACAAAGAACATCCGCCATCCCAGTTGTGCCGCCATGTAGCCGCCGAGCAGCGTTCCCAGCGCAGGGCCCAGCTTTGATCCGGCATCGATCAGCGCATTCGCCAGACCTCTATGTGTTGCGGGAATATCCCCGGCGATGATCTTCGAATAGCAGGGGTATGCAATCGATTCTCCCGCTCCAAGGATCAGCCTCATCGCGTAGAGGGCGGCAAAGCCAGTCACTATGCCCGAGGCAGCGGTGGCCAGCGTCCAAATCACAAAGCCCCAGGCGAATACCCATCCAACGGGATATCGATCCGCAAACCAGCCCGCAATCCCAAACAGCTGAAGCAAAGCGTACGTCCAGAAGAACGATCCGAAAAGCAAGCCCAGTTGTCCGGGTGTGAGTGCCAGCTCCTCGGCCAGCATCGGGGCCGCAATCGAGAGGTTTGCCCGGTCGATGTAGTTGATAAAGATTGAGGCGACGAGCAGGACGAGCAGGCCCCGCTCGCGTGAACTCAGGCCGGTCGGGCGCAATGCCATGGAGACGCGTGACGCAAACGGTCGTTAATGGCGGCCAGATTCCGCACGCCATCAGTTTGGAGCCACTGCTCGAACTGCTCCGCGCCGTGCCTGGCAAACACAGGGACGCCATCCTGCCAGGTAGCCCGTCCACACAGTACGCCCGAGAATTGTGTCTCAGCATCAATCGCCAACTGCAGGGATGCAACGAACTGAGCCGCACTGACGCCGGCGCTCAGATAAATATAGGGAACGCTGCCGGCTGCCAGATCGGCGCGTCGAAACTCTTCGAGCGCTTCATCCCGGGTCCATACCCGAGTGCCGCAGAAAACGGGCGTGTCCTCAACGTAGGCCGTGTTTACGGGAAACTCCACCTTCAGCACGTCGACGCCGTAACGCTCCTGAGAAAACTCTGACATGCTGTCCAACACGATTTTCGGTTTGATGCGGGCGTACTCCGCACTCTTCGGATCCATGCCGCCCGGGTCATATCCGACCGGCTCGAGGAAAAATGGAAGTCCGACGGCCGCGCATTCGGCACCGATGCGCTCGATGAGCACCTTCTTCTCTGCGTTTGCAGCGGGGTCGTCGAAAGGCGTCCACGAGAGCAGAATCTTGACGCCATCGGCGCCCATCTCCTGGAGCCTGCGAACGGACAGGTCCGGCATCAGAGCCAGCATGCGATGCGGCCGGGGGTTTTCGTAGCCGTCCATCTCGTAGGTGGCGAGCAGGCCGCACGTGTCCGCGCGCTGCGTAAACGCCGGCCGACCGAACTCGTGATCGACTAATACCGCACTGGCGTGCGGCGACAGTACCCGGGTCACAGCCGACTTAAACGACGCAAGTTGCGCGTCAGAGATCTTCTCGAGTGGCACGCCCGCCGCCGCGGCGATCATCTGGCGCAGGCTCTTGCGCTGATCAATCGCCACGGCCGCAATCACGCCCGACTGGGTAGCCAGCCGCCGCAGCCGGTCTTGTTTCTTTTCGGCCAACTCAGCCCTCGACCCTTGCATTCATCGTGAT
>DASQEG010000681.1:0-1634 GCA_035633775.1 Bryobacteraceae bacterium | reverse complement strand
ACAGTCCCGACATCCGCACAATCCACAACACCATTGCCGTTAACATCTCCCGCAGTTACTACGGCGGGACGCAGGAACATGTTGACGGCGCGATTGCCGATCTTTCGACCGTGTTGAATGCCAGTTTGGACGGAGTTGCGGAAGTGAAGACCCACGAGAATCCGCGAAGTTGCGTTCTCCTGCTCTGCCTGAGAGAAGCTCGCGAACGAGCGGACCACGGGCGATGGATCGGTGCACCTCTGCCCCGGCGGCAGCGTCAGGCTGCAGATGGTGAACGCGATGGTGTCGATTCCGAAAAACTCCCTGAGAACCTGCGACGCCGCTCCGCCTGCAACGCTATGGCCTGAATCGTACTCAGGTGTCGGATAGTTCTGCTGCAGCGGAGTCCACGTCGGATCCCCCACAGTGTCGGAGTTCCCATCGCTGTCCGCCGTGTGAACCGCCGTGACTGGGCGCCAGAACTTATAGTGAAACTTGGTTTCGAAGTGGGTGATGTAACCATCGGCCACTGCGAGATTGAGCAACGCGAACAGTCTTGCGTTCTCCCACAGATCCAGCCCGCGGCGGGCCGAAACATTCCTCGCGATGCGGTTCCATGTCAGCGCCGAGCCTTCAATCCAGAAGAGGCCGAGCTGTGTTTGGTCGGGGGTGCGTGCGCTGGGTGTCGTCACGCCGTCACCGCCGAATGCCTTGATTTCGTTGAAATCGGCTGTGTATTCTCTGCTGCCGATTGGGTGCGGCGGCCCGGGACGGAACTGCGATCCCTGTCTGAGCACAAACGGAGTGACATCGGCCCATGCCGCCCCGGCGGCTAAAGCGAAGCCGGGCACGAAGCGAAACTCGCCGGGTTCGGTGCCCTGGGGATACTCAAAATCCGCGAGCGGCTTATCCGAACCATCCCCGGCCCGCAAGGCATTTACAGCAGCGGCCGAAGACTGCCCGACCTGGATGCCTTGCGTTCTGGCTGCATTGTTCGGGAGTGCCGCAAGGGCCGCGGAATAGTGGGTTTCGACGCTGGCGATGCCGGCCTGCACGCATGCGGGAGAGAACGGAAGCTCACTGATTACCGAGACGAGCACGTTTCGTGCGGCCGATGCGACGGCGGCTTCCCGAGAGGCGCCAGCGGGCCCTTGTGCGGTGAAGACATATGGATGGAACCTGCGGTCGATTGCGTTTAGCGCGTCGTGTATAGCGACGTGCATCATCGCGTACATACGCGACTCGTGCGCAGGGTCGTTCGAACCCGGCGGCTCGAAGCAGGCGGCGAGTGCGGCTCTTGCGGCATTCACATTCCAGTCGCTGACAGCATCTGCTTCAGCGGGGCACGGAACGAACAGTGCCAGACTCACTGACAAGCAGATCATGACAGACTTCCGGGCCGTTGCAGACATCAGGGTCGCGTTGGTTTGGCACACAATTTCCTCCATGGCTCTTCCAGGTCGTGATTCCGTTTCGCTTTTCTCGTCGGTTCAGGTCGGATGAGAAGCTCATTCGAAGCTTCTTGCCCATCGAGTTTTCGGTCAGAGGGGTCGATCCTGCAAGTGAATGGACGTGAACGCATTGTGAATGCGGGGGATTTTACGCGCTATACTTGCGCAAATGTTAAGCGCAGGTCCTTCGGAGCGTGAGAGCAC
>DASQEG010000680.1:0-4024 GCA_035633775.1 Bryobacteraceae bacterium | reverse complement strand
TCGTCATGGCGCCGCTGACGCGCCAGCGGGCCGGGACACCCCCGCACGTTCCAAACGACCTCATGACCGAGTACTACCGGCAGCGAGCGTCCGCCGGCGGTCTGATCGGTACGGAGGCAACACAGATTGCTCTCGCGGCTCGTGGCTATCCAGATACTCCTGGCATTCACACGGATGAACAGGTAGCCGGCTGGAAGCAAATCACAAACGCTGTTCACGAAAAGAACGGGCTGATCGTGCTCCAGCTGTGGCACACCGGCAGGATCTCGCATTCTTCGTTTCAGCCGGACGGAAGTGTTCCGGCAGCACCTTCAGCTGTGCGTCCCTCGGGTAAGACGTATACTGCCGATTTCAAACTCGTTGACTTCGAGACACCTCGCGCGCTGGATGGGTCAGAGCTTGCCGGGATCGTGCAGCAGTTTGCGGACGCAGCCAGCCGCGCCAGAGCCGCTGGGTTCGACGGAGTCGAGATTCACGGTGCCAACGGATACTTGCTCGACCAGTTCCTTTTGGATGGTACGAACAGGCGTACGGATGAGTACGGTGGTTCGATTGAGAACCGTGCCCGTTTCGTCCTGGAGGTTGCGGAGGCAGTTGCAGCTGCCTGGGAACCCGGCCGCGTGGGTATTCGCTTCTCGCCCTGGGGAAGCTTCAACGATATGTTCGACAGCGACCCCGTGCCGCTGTTCCGGTATGTTCTTCGGCAGCTCTCGCCACTGGGACTTGCCTACGTCCACCTGATTGAGCCGAGACATCAGGAGCTGAGTCCCGATGGCGTCGACGTTCCTGCTCCTTCGGCATCTCAGCTGTTCCGGCAGGACTTCAGCGGCGCTCTGATCTCGGCCGGAAATTACAACGGGGAACGGGCGCAGGCAGCTGTTCGAAACGGCCTGGTCGACGCCGTTGCCTTCGGGCGATATTTCATTGCAAATCCCGACCTGCCCGCTAGGCTGCAGCGGAACGCGCCGCTGAATCCGTACGATCGCAGCACGTTCTATGGAGGGGATGCGCGGGGTTACACAGACTATCCCACGCTTGTAGAGAACTTCGCTCAGGCAACCGCCTGACGGAGGAACGTCAGCCATCAGCGTTGGCCGGTTTCCCTCTGGGATGTCTGCCCGGCAGCGCTCGGTAAGTGGTCCTGACCTCGGCTGATTTGTAAACTGTTGTCTATGTCGGACAATGACCCAAACTCGATCGCGGGACAGGAGCCTTCGGACGACGAACTGCAGCAGGATCAACTGCCGATGCCTCCTGCTACGTTCGAGTTCCTGGTGCTGTCGCTGAAGATGCAGGCGGACATGGCCATGGGACTGGTGCATTTCGGCGACCCCGAAGATCGCCCGAAAAGCGACATGCGCCTCGCTCGCCACTCGATCGACATGCTCGGGCTCATCAGCGAAAAAACGAAAGGCAATCTGACGTATGAGGAGCAGCGGCTACTCGAAAACACCCTGACGGAGCTTCGATTCCGCTTCGTTCAGGCGAGCGGGTCGAACCCCGAATAGATGGCAGTTCTGACGATCACGGTGCTCGGCTCGGGCACCAGCATGGGCGTGCCGACGCTCGGCTGCGACTGCAAAGTATGCACGTCGTCCGATGTTCGGGACAGCCGGCTTCGGCCTTCGATCATGGTCCAGTCGGAAGGGCGCACGGTCCTGGTCGATACCACGCCCGACTTCCGTCAGCAGGCACTGCGTGAAAGCATTCACCGAATCGACGCGATCCTGTTCACCCATGCTCATGCCGACCACATCATGGGTCTCGACGATGTTCGTCCGATCAATCTGAAGCAAAAGGGTGCCATTCCGCTGTATGGGCCTCCTGAAGCTTTGGCCACCATCAGGCAGGCATTCGCGTACGCATTCGAGAACGTGAACCATGAGTCGACCGTGCCGAGGCTGGAACTGCGGCCCGTGGGGCTCGAGCGGTTCGATGCCGCGGGGATCACGTTTGAGGCTTTGATGCTGCACCATGGAAAAGGACGTGTCTACGGCTATCGGTTCGGGGATTGCGCCTATCTAACGGACCACAGCGACATCCCGGCGGAAACGCTCGAACGGCTGCACGGCCTTGACGTACTGTTCCTCGATGCACTGCGGCACAAGCCGCACCCCACGCATACGACTCTCAGTCAGGCCCTGAAGTACGTCGAGGAGCTCAAGCCCAACCGCGCCTTCTTTACTCACATCAGCCACGACCTGCCACATGACCGTACGGAGAGCACTTTTCCGGAAGGCGTGCATCTGGCCTACGATGGCCTGCGCATCCATGTGGGCCACGAGGACGCACGCTGAATGATGCGCGTTTTCCGAACCCTGCAGGAGATCGTTCCTGAGGCGCGCAACTGTGCCCTCAGCATTGGCAACTTCGATGGAGTTCACGCCGGGCACCGCCGTCTGCTGCAGCGCGACCTCGAACTCGCCCGGCTGCACGGCCTGATTCCATCTGTTCTAACGTTCGACCCCCATCCCACTCGGGTCGTTGCTCCACAGCGCGCTCCCAGGCTGCTGACAACTCTTGAACAACGATTGGAGCTGATGCAGCGTGAGGGCATCGCGCAAGTCTTCGTCCTGCCGTTTGATCGGACGTTTTCTGAACTTAGCCCAGCCGATTTCATCGACCGCGTGCTTGTGGGGAGCATCGGCGCGAGCCTCGTTCTCGTGGGCGATAACTTCCGCTTCGGCCATAAGCAGGAAGGCACCGTCGAGACCCTGAAGGCCTCGTCCAGTTTCGCGACCGAAGTTGTGCCGGCGGTTACCGTGCGTGGACGGGTCGTATCGAGTACGGAAGTCCGGACTCTGCTCGAATCCGGGGATGTATCGCGAGCCGCACGGCTCCTTCTGCGGTCTTATGCGCTCGAGGGAACGGTGGTCCCCGGTTTCGGCATCGGCTCCAAGCAGACCGTGCCCACTCTCAATCTTGATACCAGAGCAGAGGTGATTCCAGCGCGCGGCGTCTATGTCACACGCACGGCCGATACCGGGAACGGGCGCCAATGGCCGTCGGTCACGAATGTCGGAACACGGCCCACGTTTGACGGGCAGGCACAGACGATTGAGACTTTTCTCCTCAGTGCGCTTGAGGGCGAAGCGCCGCGCAACATTCGCGTAAACTTTCTCCGGCGTGTGCGCGACGAGCGGCGATTTGACTCTCCCGAACTGCTGCGTGCGCAGATCTTAAAGGATGTTGCGCGCGCTCAGGCCTATCACCGGCGGACCAGAGTACTGGACGCCGCGTGCTAGGATGAGACTTCGGGCAACCTCATTATTCCCATCCGCGAACCGCGCCGTCCCGGCCAGAAATCCGGAAATTCCGGTGCTGTCTCCCGGAAATTCGATCGATCCGACCATTCCTAAAGGGAGGAACTTCTCATGCCACTGGTTTCCATGCGACAGCTTCTGGATGAGGCTGCCAGGGGCGGTTACGGTGTAGGCGCCTTCAATGTGAACAACATGGAGCAGATCCAGGCCATCATGGAGGCTGCGCGCGAGACGCAGTCGCCTGTGATTATTCAGGCCAGCCGCGGCGCACGTTCCTACACAAACGACCGCTTTCTGTATCACCTGATGGTCGCTGCTACCGAGGTCTATCCCGAGATCCCTGTCGCTCTTCACCAGGATCACGGCAACAGCCCGGAAACCTGCAAATCCGCGATTGAGATGGGCTTCACCAGCGTCATGATGGACGGCTCACTCATGGCTGACGGCAAGACTCCTGCTGATTTTGAGTACAACGTTCGCGTCACCCGCGAGGTGGTCGAAATGGCGCATGAGCGCGGAGTTACTGTCGAAGGTGAACTCGGCTGCCTTGGCGGTATCGAAGACGGTCACGGCGCTGACGTCGACGCTCTTGCCCACCTTACCGATCCGGATCAGGCCGTTGAATTCGTGGAACGTACCGGCATTGATGCGCTCGCAGTTGCGATCGGAACCAGCCACGGCGCATACAAGTTCACCAAGAAGCCGACCGGTGAAGTGCTCGTCATGAGCCGAATCGAAGAGATTCACCAGAAGCTGCCGAA
>DASQEG010000679.1:0-12519 GCA_035633775.1 Bryobacteraceae bacterium | reverse complement strand
CCACGAAACACTCCTCGCAACCGGCGTTCGGTCCCGAGTTGTGTCCATGCCCTCATGGGAATTGTTCGAGGCCCAACCGCGTGATTATCGAAATCACGTGCTGCCGGCGCATGTCAGCGCTCGCATCTCAATCGAGCAGGCTTCCACTTTTGGATGGGAGCGGTACGTCGGCGCTTCCGGTCGCATGATCGGAATGCATACCTTCGGGGCTTCGGCTCCGCTGAAGGAACTGCAGAAGAAATTTGGGTTTGAGCCGGAGCGTGTTTGCGAGGTGGCGAACGAACTGCTGGGCAGGCGGTGAGCAATGACGGCCGAGGAACTGCGCCTTGAAGCATCGCGACAACGAAAGGCTCACTGGAAGCGGTGGGGCCCATACCTGAGCGAAAGAGCCTGGGGAACCGTCCGCGAAGACTACAGCCAGTATGGAACTGCATGGGAATACTTTCCGCATGATCACGCGCGCTCCCGGGCTTACCGGTGGAACGAGGATGGCATTGCCGGCATTTGCGACCGTCACCAGAAAATCTGCTTCGCAGTGTCGCTGTGGAATGGCAAAGATTCCATACTGAAGGAGCGGCTCTTTGGACTCACCGGAAACGAGGGCAATCATGGTGAGGATGTGAAGGAATGCTACTACTACGTGGACTGCACGCCAACGCACTCGTACATGAGGTACTTGTACAAGTACCCACATGCTGCGTTCCCTTATCAGCAGCTTGTTGAAGAGAATCGAAAACGGGGTAAAGCACAGCGCGAGTTTGAACTGCTGGACACGGGAGTCTTTCAAACCGGCGAATACTTCGACGTCTTCATCGAATACGCGAAAGCAGATGTCGAGGACATCCTCGTTCGGATTACCGTCCGTAACCGCGGGCCCGAACCCGCGTCAATCCACGTCCTTCCCACCGTTTGGTTTCGAAACACCTGGTCGTGGGGATACCCGAACCCAAAGCCAATGCTTCGGCGTTGCGGAAGCGGGGATGCCGTGGTGCACCTCTCCGAGCCCGATTACGGCGAACGGTGGATGATGTTCGAGGGCAGTCCACCACTGCTTTTCACAGAAAACGAAACCAACTTCAGCCGCCTTTTCGATCAACATGGCGCCTCGCGTCACACGAAGGATGCAATCAACGACTTCGTCGTGAACGGAGTCGCAGATGCTGTCAATCCTGCGCAGACGGGCACTAAAGCCGCAGCGCACTACAAACTCGACGTAGAGCCAGGCGGAAGCGCGACCCTCAAGGTAAGGCTAACGAATACGCTCGCTAGCGAAGGTGTTGCTGGAGGAGAGTTCGACAGGGTGTTCGCCGACCGGCAACTTGAAGCAGAGGAGTTTTATTCCACGGTCATTCCGTCTCAGCTCTCCCCTGACGGACAGAACGTAATGCGGCAGGCGCTTGCAGGGCTCCTCTGGTCGAAGCAGTTCTATCACTACGTCGTTTCGGAATGGCTCGAGGGCGACCCCGCAGGACCTCCGCCGCCGAGCAGTCGTCATCGTGGGCGCAACCGTGAGTGGAACCACCTGCACAACGCGGATGTGATCTCCATGCCCGACAAATGGGAGTTTCCCTGGTACGCGACCTGGGACCTCGCCTTCCACTGCGTGTCGCTCGCCCTGGTAGATCCTGACTACGCCAAAGAGCAGTTGGCTCTGATCACGCGCGAGTGGTACATGCACCCGAACGGGCAGCTGCCCGCGTATGAGTGGGCTCTTGAAGATGCAAATCCACCCGTGCACGCCTGGGCCGCATGGCGGATCTACAAGATTGAAAAGCGGCGCCGGGGTTTTGGCGACCGAGTCTTCCTCCAGCGTGTTTTCCACAAACTCCTGCTGAACTTCACCTGGTGGGTAAACCGAAAGGATGCTGAAGGTCGCAACGTTTTTCAGGGCGGCTTCCTGGGGCTGGACAACATCGGTGTTTTTGACCGGAGTTCCGCCCTGCCAACGGGTGGGTTCCTCGAACAGGCAGACGGCACAGGCTGGATGGCCATGTACTGCCTGAATCTTCTGGCAATCGCGCTCGAGCTGGCGCAGGATGATCCCGCTTATGAGGACGTCGCGAGCAAGTTCTGGGAGCACTTTCTGTACATAGCCGCGGCGATGGACAACCTGGGTGACTGCGGTGCAAGTCTTTGGAACCAGGAGGACGGTTTCTTCTACGACGTGTTGCACATGCCCCACGGAGGACATCTTCCGTTGCGAGTGCGCTCGATGGTCGGGCTGATTCCGTTGCTTGCTGTTGAAACCCTGGAACCTGAAACTTTGAACCGGCTGACCGGCTTCGAACGTCGGATGCAGTGGTTCATTCGCAACCGCCCCGACCTGACGAAACATGTTGCCTGCATGAAGTCGGAAGGTGAAGGGGCGCGCCGTTTACTGTCGATCGTAAATACGACTCAGCTTCGACAGGTGCTGAGTTACGTTCTGAAGGAGTCCGAGTTTCTTTCGCCATACGGCATTCGGTCCCTCTCTCGTCATCATCACGCCCATCCGTACGTGCTCCCGGTAAACGGCTTTGAATACCGGGTCGGTTACGATCCGGGGGATTCGACTACAGGCGTCTTCGGTGGCAACTCCAACTGGCGTGGGCCGGTCTGGTTACCGGTGAACTTCCTCCTGATTGAGTCACTCCAGAAGCTCCACCACTACTACGGGAATGAATTCACCGTAGAGTTTCCGACCGGATCGGGAGCTTACATGAACCTTTGGGACGTCGCTGCCGAGTTGTCGCGTCGCGTCGCACGTATCTTCCTGAAGGCGCCAGACGGCAGTCGTGCGGTGAACGGGACGAATTCGATCTACACTGACGACCCCCACTGGCGCGATCTCGTGCTGTTCTACGAATGCTTCCATGGCGACGATGGATCGGGGATCGGTGCGAGTCACCAGACAGGATGGACGGCTCTGGTTGCCAAACTCCTGCAGCAGAACGGAGAGTAGCAAGGATGCTGGAACCGATCCACTTCGGGTCTGATGTTCTCAGCAGTGCCGAGCGGTCGCTGAGTCGCGAATGGCTGGAGACAAATGGCACCGGTGGTTTCGCGTCATCCACCATCTGGGGTATGAATACCCGTCGATACCATGGCCTACTGATAGCTGCCACGTCTCCCCCGGCGGAAAGGATGGTGCTGTTGTCCAATGTCGAGGAAACTGTCATCGTAGGCAACGACCGGTTTGAGCTTGCAGCAAATCAGTACCCAGGTGTGGTCCATCCTCAAGGATGGCGGTATTTAGCTGACTTCCGGCTCGACCCATTCCCCACATTCCGGTACAACCTGGGCGAGGTTTCGATCGAGAAGTCCGTGTTCATGCTGCAAGGCGAGAACACGACGGTCGTGCAGTACACGGCGTTCGGTCGGCGATCCTGCACCATGGAGATCCGACCGCTGGTCGCATTCCGCGATTATCACCATCTGACCCACCGAAACGACGCTCTCGCCTCTGACATTCATGTGTCCGCCGGTCGTGTACGCTTCCAGCCGTACGAGGGCGTGCCGATGCTTTACCTCGCGAACGATAGTGAGGCCGTTGAGAAAACAGGGCTCTGGTACCTCGACTTCGAGTACGAGCGAGAGCGCGAGCGGGGTCTGGATTTCAGTGAGGACTTATTCAACCCTTTCCTGCTGCGGTGGGAGCTTACGCCCGGAGCGACTGCAACGATCATGGGAACCATGTCGGCCGAGCGGACTGTTGACGACGCGGATCGCATGCGGGAGCTCGAGGTCCTCCGCAGGCGCCAGCTGTCGGCCGCCGCTCCGGTCGACTGTCCACTCGTGCGCGGCCTCGTTCGGGCTGCCGATCAGTACATAGTGACTCGTGGTAGTCGGAAAACCATCATCGCGGGATACCACTGGTTCACCGATTGGGGCCGCGACACGATGATCTCCTTGCCCGGACTCACTCTTGTGACCGGGTGCCACGACGTTGCGAAGGGAATACTTCAGGAGTTCGCAACGCATGTCAACGCCGGCATGCTGCCCAACCGCTTTTCGGACGCGAACGCGAAGCCTGAGTACAACACTGTCGACGCTGCTCTATGGTTTGTTGAGGCCGCCCGTGCTTACCTCGCGTACACTTCCGATGAGGAGTTCGTGCTTGGAGAACTCTATCCCAAGCTGAAAGAAATTGTCCATTGTTACCTCGTGGGCACACGCTTCGGGATTCGTGTTGATCGCGACGGTCTAGTTCATTCAGGAGAACCGGGATCCCAGTTGACCTGGATGGATTCGAAGATCGGTGACTGGGTGGTGACACCTCGCATCGGGAAGCCGGTTGAGATCCAGGCACTCTGGTACAACGCCGTGCGAGTGCTCGAGGAACTTGCTCGAGCAACTGGTGACCGCAGCGCGGAGCTCTTCCTCGTTGAGATGGCAGAGTACGTCCGAGTGAACTTCAATCGGCTCTTCTGGAATGCTGAGCGGGAGTGCTTGTACGACGTAGTCGACGGCGACGAACGCGACGCGTCCATCCGGCCGAATCAGCTCATGGCCGTGAGCCTTGCAAATTCCCTGGTCGACAAGGAACGGGGCAGCAAGATCCTTCGAGTTGTGGAAAAGCACCTCCTGACGCCGATGGGTCTCAGAACTCTGGCGCCGGCAGACGCCGCATACCGCGATACCTATACTGGGGACGTGACGAGTCGCGACTCGGCCTATCATCAGGGCACTGCGTGGCCATGGCTGATCGGCGCCTTCATCACCGCCTACCGGAAAGTGTACGGGAATGGCCCGGAAACGACTGAACGGCTAAGAGGCTTCGTCTGGCACTTCGAGCCGCATATCAACACGGCGGGGCTGGGTCATGTCTCAGAGATCGCCGACGGACGTGCACCGCACAACCCTGCGGGCTGCATCGCTCAAGCATGGAGTGTCGCGGAAATTCTGCGAGCTCTTGTGGAAGATGTACATCAAGCGGTGCCGGGCAAGGCCGAGCAGGGCTATCGTCGCCCTTCCGCTGACGACACGCCTTCTCGTTGACCGGCTTCCGGCCTGCAACCGAAAAAAGGCCGGACCGGAGTGGTCGTCGCCCCTCCAGCCCGGCCTGGCGAGAGCACCGGGTAGACCGCACGATCAACGCTTAACGCCCACGACGTGAAACTCTGAGCCAATGCGGCGAATATAGACGCGCACGCGTCGCACGCCTGCCTTCGGAATCTGCAACTCTGCGACTAGATACGTCGCGCCAGGATACTGCTTCGGCACGCCGCGATGTCGTAGTCGTCGTCCTGCCGAATTGGGGTGGCTGCGTTTTCGTTGTCGCCGATTGCCGTCCAGTGCGCCGTTATCTTCAGTGTCTGGCCATTAAAAGCGCGAAAACGAGCCTGTTCCGCTCGACTCCAAAGGAATCGACTGCGAGCCGCGAACTGGTCCATGCACGAACGATCTGCTCGCGCCGTTCGATCAGACGGGAAGCGATCCACTCTGTCGCTGCGGGGTCACTGAATTCGCCCGTGCTGACTAAGGCGCGAATGTCATCGTCCGAGAACGTGGCGAGCTGGCGCGCGGCCCAGAACGCGTCGTCCTCGTCCATCCGGGCGAAAGCCGGATTCGGACAATTTGGCTTCCACGTCGCAGGCTCGAATCGATCTGCTTCGAAGTTTCCGACTCCGGTTAACCGCGGGAAGCTGGCCCGTGTCCATGAGGGTGCGACCAATCCGAATGTGATGGCTTGCCAGGCGGCTGGTCGCAGATCTACGAAGTACTCGCTCCCTAGTCTGGGATCCTTCGGAGCCAGGCTGTCACTGCCCAGCGCGGCGCCGAAATCGATGAGGTAATGCCTGATAAATCGCCGACCACCTTCTTGGACGACAGCACCGACAGTATTCATGGCCTTCGCGTCGGTGTGGTTCAGCCAGGCACTGAAGACCGCCATGCCGCGCAACTCACGCCGATCCTGATGGGGAACAGTATCGTTAGGATCGTCACGCCGCACACCTTCGAATCGAAAAGGTCCGATGAGTTCGCCGTCAATCACGCGGCTCGCCAATGCGCGGATCCGACCCTGACCGTCTCTGGGCTGAGCAGCAAGAAGCTGCCTGACCGCACGATCCGTCAGCACCCGTACTGATCCGGCTTCGTCCCGATACGGGGCGGCACGCTCTGTCACGAGCTTGCTCGGGTGGAAGCGCACGATATAGTTCTCCGGCGTGTTGTAGCCCAAAGCATAGAAGAACTTGCTCCCAATCACGTCCGCGGCTGAGGCGAGTTCGGGCTGATTCGGGGGATCGAGTTTCAACATGTATCGGCCGCCGTTTCGGTCCTCAATCGTCAGGCCGGGCGTGACTCCAGTCGGCTTTGCTGCGACGACCGTCCAGACGCCGTCCGCCGCGGGCGGGGCAGCGTTTCCCGGGCCGCGCCGCAACTCAGCCGATGTCATCGTCCGCTTCCAGTGGCGATTCGTGTACCAGGCGCTGTCCGGCACCTCGCCCACAGTGTTTGACTCGTGCCCCGCTTGCCCGCTTCAAACGTGCACGAGCCCCGAACGTGCTGTCCAGCAGGTCGTACACGGCGTCGATATCCCTCTTGAACAGCTTGCCGACATCCCGTGGGGGCGGTTCCGACCACAGGGGATCGTCAGGGTAGAACTTCGGTGCGCGTTGCTCTTCGGCAGCAGCTTGATTCAGTGTGAGAACAGCCACGAAGGCTGTCGCTATAACAGATCCCTTAAGCGGAGCCATACTTGAAAACCCTCCCGGCTAAAGCCTGTGTACCCCCGGTCGGACATCGAGAGCTGCGTCTTCAAGTCCATAGTTGCTGCGCGCCGTTTTCGATGGATGTGCGCCTTGACCGTAGAAGCATCTGTGAGTAGTTGCGATGCATCACCAGTACCTTGGCAAAGGCCCGATCGTCGAACAAGTGCGGCAGCGATGCTTCGATAGTGCCGCGATAGTACCTCCTTACGCTCGCCTGAGCGCTCGCCCGGAGTATTAGTGAGCCTCCGACCAGTCCTGAGTGCTGATACTCCGGCCCGACAGCTAGCCCAGCGCCTGGCACCATTCCGCCGATCCGCACATGCAGCCCGTCACGTTTTGCAAGTATGGGTGCGATCCAATGGTTCGTTCGAACCGCGACGACGCGCTGCTCGAACCGAGAAGGAGTATCCGCGCTTAGATGCCGGGCCTTCTCCTCCCTCGCTATCTCGATCTCGTCGGAGCGAAGCTGCGGCTGGCCGGACAATCGCGCCGCCGCAAGAAGGACCACGATTCCATGCAGGGCCCATTTCATCTCTGCCCCCCTGCTCGGAAGTTGGCGTGCCAATCCGAACGCATGTGTTGACGGGCACGAAAAAGCCTCGTTTTCGTCGCGGGCAGCGTCAGGCCCAAACGGGCCGCAGTGGTAGCCAGAGGCACTTCCTGCAGGTGGTACATCAGCACCGCAGATCGCATGCTTTCGGGCAGTCTATTGAGCGTCGCAGCGAACGCGGTCCGTGCACTCTCAAGCTCAACTCTACGTAGGCCGTCAGGAAGTACGCTGGGAACGTTCCGTCCAGGCCATCGAGAGTCGTCACCAGACAGGCTAACAAAGCGCCGAGCAGGGTTGCGACGGCGATGTTGCCGGATCTCATTGAGCGTGATCCCAAATAGCCACGAGCTAAACTTCGCTCCCCCGCGGAACTGACCGAGGCAGGTAAATGCCTTCAGGTGTACCTCCTGTGCAACGTCATCCGCGTCGGCGGCATTTCGCAGTGCGCACCTTGCCAGCTCCAGCAGCCGGCGCGAGTACGGCTCCATGAGCGTTTCAAAAAGTTCAATCTGTCCACCCTTGATGCGTTCGATCAAATCCATCTCGATTTGGTTCTCTTCCATATCGGCCACCTCGGGGATCGGACATGCAGCGGGCCTGCCAAAGAAGCATTCGCTCGCAAGTTGAGCGTTGTCTTAGGTTCTTGCCGTCGCTACGTGCGCGGAGCGTAGTCGGCTAGCGGCAGACTGTCGAATCGACGACTCCAGTGACGACGACGCGGCCCTTAACGGACGGCAATGCTCGGGCCGACGCGGAGGGTCGTACCGCTCACCGACAGATTACTTACGCATCGACATCGGCGGATCGTGGCATCTCCCGTGCAGTCACCCGGGATCGGCAGCGTGAGTGAGCCATCGATGAGCACAGCGGGACGACACGAAGCGATAGCACGGTCATGGACCAGCAGAACTCCGGACCGTGTGCGTCACGCAAAGCCGGCACTGAGAGCTGCCGCTGCGGCTTTGATGGTGCTGGTGCGCGTTGATGGTGAGCAGCTGGCGAGCCTGGAAGAGCAGTTGCGGCAGCTGGAAAGGCACTATGAGCAAACGACTCGTGAACTACGCGGCCGCATTGCTGCACTGGAGCAGGAGATAAGGAATGCGCAACACACCGTAGAGTCTAAGGCACCGACACCGGACACAGACTCCACAACAACTGCGAAGGAGCTGCTGCTTAGACTCGCAGGTCACGACGATCAAGCGCTGCAGGGCAAGCTGCCCGCGGCGCCGACCTACAACTTCCTGCGGGATGCAGAGACCAAGATCAAGCAGCTCGAAGGGCAAGTAAAAAGCTTTGAATTCCACGGCTATTTCCGTTCCGGCTATGGCCTAAACAGTCGGGGTGGGCAGCAGGTTCCGTTTCAAGCTCCTGGCGCAGAGGCGAAGTTCCGCCTGGGCAATGAAGCAGAGACTTACACTGAGCTCATCTTCGTCAATAACTGGCTCAACCCGGAACCCGAGTCCGACAAGGCGTGGATGAAGGCACAGTTTATGGTGGAGGCTAACACCACGAATTCTGCCAGCTACGCGAACTTCAGCGGGGGCGTCGGCAATGACCAGTTTCGGCTGCGCGAAGCATTTATACAGGCGGGGAACATCTTCGAGCGCCAGCCGAATGCGAAGTTCTGGGCAGGTCAGCGATACTATCGCCGCTATCAAGCGCATCTGAACGACTTCTACATTCTCGATATGAGCGGGTATGGTGCTGGCATAGAGGACATCAACGCAAGAATTGGCAAGATGTCCGTGGCCTTCCTGGCAGGCGCGCGGCCCGACGTCCTAACCCAGAGCGGTAATTATGCGAAGAGCAACATCGACGTGCGCCTCTACGATGTAAACGCGCCAGGCGGAAAGGTCGGGATGTGGTTCAATTGCGCCCGAGCGCATGGCGGGACCACGGAAGCTGGTACTGTTATTCCGAGCTCAACCGGGTGTGCTGTCGGGATGGCGCACCAACGCCTGGAATGGCACGGCGGTTACAACTGGCTTTCGGTCCAGTACGGAACGGGCGCAGCTAGTAACTTCAGCACGTCGATCGAGGATCCGTCCGCGTTCGGCGGCCCTTCGAAGCGACTGCGAATCGTGGAACACTTGTTGCTGCAGCCGACTGACAAATTCGCGATAATGCCGATCGTCGTCTACCAGCAGACCCACAATGGCCATTCGCGAGAAGGCTGGAATCGCTGGATTTCGTTTGGTGCCAGGCCGCAGGTGTTCCTGACGAAGTACGTGTCCCTCGCACTCGAAGCTGGCTTCGATCACACGCGTGGTGCGAATGGGGATTCTGGGTGGCTCCGCAAATTCACCGTGGCTCCACAGATTGCGGCAGGCCGCACATTCTTCAGTAGACCAGCACTTCGTGTGTTTGTCACGTACGCAGACTGGTCAGATAGCTTGCGCGGGTTGGTGGGAGGCCATTCGTTTCGCGATCGAACGCGAGGCATCACTTATGGCGTGCAAGCAGAGACGTGGTTTTGAAGTGCGCAGGCGTGTCTGTGAGATCGGGGAAGATCTTGCATGCGAGAGCTGTGTCGGCCTTACAATCTCGCTGATGTCAAGGTCTGATCTGATCGGCTCACGCTTCTCGGCGTGACTGCGCGATATCCCCGACACGGACATAGCGTATGACTGCAGGGCAGCCCACACGCTGTACTAAGTGCGGCTTGAAGCGGAACACGTGTAGCCGAAGGCCTGCGGCGGTCGAACAGGCGTTGGTGAGGAGGAGTGTCTGCTTCTGCGTGAGCGCCACATGGTTTCAACGATAATGTACGCTCAGACGGTGATCGCTCGTGCTACGGACCAAAGTTTCGGACAGGTCATCCTGAGTTCCGGATCGCAGCGGAAGTGCACCGGCGGCCGCTTCATCAGCGATCACTAACGAGTTGTGTCGGCGAATGCGACCTGCAGGAATCGATTGATCACCATTCAGCAGGCGACCCAACATCTCCGCCTTCTCAGCGCCCGTGACAATCCAGAGGATCACGCGCGACCGATTGATCATGGGATAAGTTAACGACATGCGGCATCGGCCATCGTAAAAGCCGGTCATCGCTACATCAGAATCTTCAATTGCCAGGGCCGCGTCCCCCGGAAGCAACGACGCCGTATGCCCATCTCTCCCAAGGCCCAACTGAACAACGTCGAGCGTTGGAGGCGATCCTGCGATCGCCCGAAGACTCGCTCCGTACTTTGCCGCCGCGGCTACGAGATCGTGACACTCTACCGGCATGGCGTGGATCTGATCGACGGGTATCGGCGCCTGGTCCAGCAGACTCTCCCGTATGCGCTCGACGTTTCTGTCTGCATGTCCCGCCGGAGCGACGCGTTCGTCCACCTGGACAATGTGAACTTGCGGCCAGGGTAAATCAACGGTTGACAGCGTGCGCAGCATCAGCCATGGCGTGCGGCCGCCGCTGGCGCCGAATACAAACCGTTTCCTTTCTGCCACAGCTCTCCTTGCCTGCTCCGCGACGAAGGCGGCAGCTCTATCAGCCACAGACTCTGTTGTGGGTAAGACTTCGACTTTCATGGTGTCCTCTCGGCGGAGAACCCGCACGGATTGGTGCAACGTCGCGTGAGCCGCCGCACTCGTTTTCGTCTCGATGTTCTCCGTTGTTTCCCGACTTAGCATGATGCTGATCAGGCCCGCGGTTTGTTCTGGTCGCCTTCAGACACTCTCCGGCGGCTCGTATACTGGCCCGCTAAACATCACTTGTCGCTGTCAGCAGCAGCTGATGTTGAGCTTGCAATCACGTTGTCAAGCTCTCGCATCCTCGGAAGACTTTTCGAGCCCATACCCTGCTGGTCCGAGTAGCGCCGCCCGGCTGAGAATAACGTGCACCGGAATCGATTCCATGAACTGTGTGAATCGCCCTTTGCGCGTGAACGCATTGCGGAATCCACGTCTCTGAAGAACGCTGAGAATGCGAGCCGGAATGCCACCTGCAAGATAAATACCTCCCGTCGCGAAAAACTTCAATGCAGTGTTGCCTGCCTCCGCAGCGAGGATGGAAGCGAACATATCGACTGCTGCCGTACATCGCTGGCTGGACCGGTCCGGATTGATGGCCGCGTCCACAATCGCCGCAGTCCTATCCTTTGCGCTGGCAATCATCTCAGCGACTTCGGAGGTCTCAGGCATCGCTTCCACGTCACGCAGGTAGTCGTATATGTTGGGGATTCCAATGCCTGAGCAGACGCGTTCGATACCCACGTGATCGAACCGGTCGAGCATGTAGCGCAACAGGCCGATTTGCCGTTCGTCGGTCGGGGCAAAATCAGCATGCCCACCTTCCGACCCGTGGGCGATGTATCTCGATCCATCCCAGGTCAGAAACGATTCCCCAAGGCCCGTCCCCGGCGCAACGACTCCAATCGTGCCGTTCGGAACAGGTTGGCCGTGATTCAATGTGGCGAGGTCGTTCGGACGGAGGATTGGAATTGCCATCGCGACTGCCTCCAGGTCGTTTACGAGATGAACAGCTTTGACGTCGAGATCCCTGGCGAGTGAAGCTTCATCCATCATCCAAGGCAAGTTCGTGATCTTCACCCGTCCGTTGATGACAGGTCCAGCGACATCGAAGCAAGCGCGATCGACCGTCACCTGGGTTCCCCTGAGAAACTCAGTTACGAGTGCCTGCAGACTCGGGTAATCGGCGCTGCGTACCTGTGCCTGTATAAGCGGCACGTGGGGACCGCATTCTTGTGAGAAGACCCCAACATCCGTCTTTGAGCCACCTACGTCAGCTGCGAGAATCATTGCGCCACACTCCCGCGGCCCATTTTCAGGTCACTCACGTAGCGGGTGCTGTCCGGTGTTGCGCCCTTCAGTGCGTAGAAGATGATGTACAAGTAGCAGATAGCGGGCAGGAAAAAGGAACGCTGGACGCCGATGCTGTCAGCTAAGGCGCCCTGGATCACAGGCACGACGGCGCCGCCCGCGATAGCCATACTCAGAACGCCCGACGCAGTTCCGGTCAACGGCCCAAGTCCAGCGACCCCCAACGCAAAGATGCTTGGGAACATCACCGAATTGAATAGCCCGACGGCGATCATGCTCCACATTGCGACATACCCGGTCGTGAGCAGTGAGACAGTAATGAGCGCAGTGCTGCAGAGGGCGCAGAAGGCAAGCAGAGTCCGGGTCTCAACGCGCCGAAGCGCCGCGGCGCCGATGAAGCGGCCCAGCATAGCGCCACCCCAGTAGAACGCAACGTAGCCCGCGGCCGTCTGCGCGGGGAAGTTTGCGATGTGCGCTTGAGACATGTAGTTCACCAGA